>DRQG01000127.1 GCA_011369465.1 Caldithrix abyssi | reverse complement strand
GACCCCTACTCCTATAACCTCATCGGCAATCCGCATCTGGATTATGAGCAAAGTGTGTTGTACGAATTCGGTTTTACCAATCAGTTTGCGGATGACTGGGCGATAGATGTAAAAAGCTATACCAAAGATATTTCCAAACAGGTGGGCACAACGCTCTTTGGCAAAGAAGGCGAACAGACCGTATCCGTTTACGATAATACCGGTTATGCCCGGGCACGGGGATTCGAATTGCGGCTTACCAAACGACAATCCGGATTTTTTGCCGGTAATTTAACATACACAATTCAATGGGCAGACGGTTACTCTTCCTCAGCCTTTGACGACTATATTCGTTCCACCAATGATTTTCCCAAACCGATTCGCGAACGGCGGTTGAGTTGGGATGTGCGGCACCAGGTGGTATTGCAGGCCAATTTGATGGTTCCCAAAGGCTCTAACCCCACTTTATTCGGATTGCCAATACCCGATGAATGGATTGCCACACTTTTGGCTTCATTCAATTCCGGTTACCCTTACACCCCGGGAACCACCGATATTGTGGAAGCTCAGGTAAAAGAGAACACTGCAACCGGCCCCATTACAACCACAACCGATTTGAAATTTCAGAAATGGTTTACTTTTCGCAATGGGATGAAAATTTCTTTCATCCTGGATATTTTTAATCTGTTCGATGTGAACAATATCCAAATCGGCTACGGCTTTAATCCCTGGACAGGAAAACCCTTTAAATACGGCGATGTGCAGGAACCGGGTAAAAAAATCTGGAACTATTATGATGCTTATCGCTTTATGGATCCGCGTCAGTTTTCTACCGGACGGTATGCCAAGGTGGGGTTAAGGTTCGATTTTTAGTTAAATAAGACATAAGACAGAATGGAGCAAGACTATTAACAACAGGTATGATACATGAAACGATTTTTATGGTTTTTACTATTACCGTCTTTGTTGTGGGCACAGTATGAGCGCCCGGGAAGCGCCGGCGGACAGTTTCTGGTGATCGACGTAAGTCCACGGGCTGCGGCAATGGCCGGGGCTTATCTATCGGTAACGAACGGGGCAGAAGCGGTTTATTATAATCCGGCGGCGATTGTGTATATTCCCAATCTGGCTCTGAGCGCAACCCATACGCAATGGTTTGCGGGAATCAACAGCGAATTTGTCTCTGCGGTTATCAATATGGATGGTATTGGCAGTTTTGGTCTTATATTTACCGGCCTGATGACCGACGAAATGCAGGTGCGCACGCCTTTGCAGCCGGACGGCACCGGCGAAACCTTTTATTCTGCCTACTATCGATTCGGGATTGCTTACGGCAGAAAGCTGACCAATCATGTATCATTCGGCGGAACAATCAATTATATTTACGGCAGTTTGTATAAGGATTTCAACGCCTCTGCGGTTTCGGCCGATATTTCGGTTTTGTACATTACCGATTTTCATGGTTTTCGTTTTGGTATGAAAATAGAACACTTCGGATCGGAAATGAAGTTTATAAACGAGGCCTATCCTTTACCGACTAATTTCCAGTTCGGACTTTCGTTTAAAGCCTTAGAAGCGGAAAAATTTACCGTATTGGTCAGCGGACGGGCGATCAAACCGAACGTAGGCAAACCGTTGGGTTCCCTGGGATTGGAATTAAAAGTGTTTGATCATATTTTTGTGCGCGGGGGCTATCAGATTAACAGCGACGTCCAGACGTTCTCGCTGGGTGCCGGGTTGGAATGGCAGGTTCTCAATCAGAATTTTGCCTTCGATTATTCCTATTCCGATTACAGTCTATTGGGAGGAACGCACCGTTTCGGACTCAGTTTTATGATAAATTAACAGAGCGGAATATTCCTATACATGAAATTTTACTGTTTATTGTTTAATCTGGTTTTTTTTACCCCTCTCCTGGCGCAGGGTACCTTTGTCAACCCCATCATGGAAGGCAGCGATCCCTGGGTGATTAAAAAGGATTCCATCTATTACGGCATCACCGATAACTGGGGCGAGTCGCTGGTGGTTTGGAAATCGGATAAACTGACCGATCGCGGCATAAGGCGAACCGTATGGCACACGCCGACCAATCCCGACGCCTGGAATCTGACCGACATCTGGGCGCCGGAACTGCATTATATACAGGGGAAATGGTACATTTACTACACCGCCGGTCGGGGCGCCGAACCCCATCCCGATACGGGACAATTGATCTGGCACACCCAGCGTATCGGCGTTCTGGAATGCATCCTGCAGGACCCGCAAACAACCGCCTGGCTCGACCGGGGCATGCTGTACACCGGCGACGATATCGATAACTGGGACGGCGGCTGGCAGACCAATATCTGGGCCATCGACGCCACACCGCTGGAAATGAACGGCAAACTTTATGTAATATGGTCGGGATGGGACAGTACGGCCAATATGGAAAACAACGGCTTTACCCAGCAAAACCTTTATATTGCCGAGATGGAAAATCCTTACACGGTGAAAACCAACCGGGTTAAAATCGCCGAGCCGGTTTACGATTGGGAACAATCACATATTTCCCCGCAAAAGTTGAATGAAGGCCCGCAAATTCTGAAACATCTGAATAAAATATATCTTATCTATTCCACACCGGATTACTGGACCATCGAGTACAAAATGGGACAGATGGAAATCGAAGCGGGTAAGGACCCCATGGATCCGGCTAATTGGTATAAAAAGCCAACACCCGTTTTTGAGGGTACCGATGACGTGTACAGCGTGGGACACGGCAGTTTTACCACTTCGCCGGATAACAGTGAAAACTGGCTCATGTATCGTTCCAAACAGACGCCGGAAGGCGGCTGGCACCGCGATGTCCGTTTGCAAAAATTTACCTGGAACGGGGACGGTTCGCCGAATTTCGGGGTTCCTCAGAAAGCGGGTACGGTTTTGCAAAAGCCATCCGGAGAAACGGAAAATGTGCAAGGTATCGAGTTCGCGGATAATTTTGATGTGGATAACACCAACGACGGATACGATAACTGGCAATTCTTCGGCTGGAACGGAAATCTGGAAATCAGAGACCGGCAGCTGCTGCTGGGCGCCGGGGATTTCCAATTATGGAACGGCGATAAAGCGGTAGTGCGTGGTTATAATTGGACGGATTTTACCATGGAAACCGATATTCGGCCGGAGTCCTTTACCAGAAACGGCGGAGTCATTTTCAGAGTTCGGAATCCCGGGTTTGGCCTGACCATGTTCAGCGGATATTTTGCGGGTATCGATGAAAATACTCATGAGGTATATCTCACCAAAGTAAAAGACGAAACCGAAAGCGAGATTGCCCGCAGCGGCTTAGACAGCGCGGCAAAAGACTGGTATCATTTGAAAGTACAAACCGACGGCGTCGCCATTGGGGTTTATGTGGACGGTAAGCAATACATCTACACCTATGATACGGATTTTAAAGAGGGAAGCGTGGGCGTCCGCACCCTGAACAGCGGCGTACGTTACGATAATTTTTCCGTTGTCAGTAAATATTCTGCCATTGAGGACGACGAAACCGTTCCGGGGCGGTTCCGGTTGTATCAAAATTATCCTAATCCCTTTAATCCGAGTACGGTTATCGGCTACCGGCTTCCGGCGGCAGGTGATGTGGAACTAACGGTTTACAATATTTTCGGTCAAAGGGTACAAACCCTGGTTCATCAAAGGCAGTCTGCCGGAACCTATCGTGTGGTTTTTGACGGCAGCCGTTTGTCCAGCGGAATCTACGAGTATCGTTTGAAGTTTGGGGGTCGCACCATAAGCGGGAAAATGGTGCTGCTTAAGTGATATATAAAACCGAATATGGGAGTGCATTTATGTCCCTGCGTGTATTGATTATACTGCTATTTATTTATGATATAGCGCTTTATGCCGGCTGGCAGCCGAAAGAAGCGCCGTTGATGACGAGTTGGGGAGAGAATATCGATCCCTATAATGTTTTACCCGAATACCCACGTCCTCAGTTACAGCGCACTAACTGGATAAATCTCAATGGTCTTTGGCAGTTTGAACAAGCCGGCGCTGACGATGCCGTACCCACAGGGGCGGTGGTTTTGCAGGACACGATTTTAGTCCCCTTTCCGGTGGAATCGGCTTTGTCCGGCATTATGCAGCAGATAAACCGCATGTGGTATAAACGCCATTTTTCGTATCAGGCCAAATATACGGATGAAAAGGTGTTGCTGCATTTTGGTGCGGTGGACTGGCACAGTAAAATCTGGATAAACGGCACGCTGGTTGGTGAACATAAAGGAGGCTACGATCCGTTTTCCATAGATATTAGCGCTTATGTGCACGATGGCGGCGACAATGAGCTCATTGTCTGGGTGTATGACCCCACGGATGAGGGACAACAACCCATCGGTAAGCAAAAACGGGTTCCGGAATCCATCTGGTTTACCTCGTGTAGCGGCATCTGGCAAACCGTCTGGTTGGAACAGCTGCCTTCCTTTTATATTACGGATGTTGAAATCCGCACAAATATTGAAAATGGTACCATTTATATAGACCCGCAGGTTAATGATCCGGGCGTTAACGCCAATTTGAAAGCTCTTGTGCGTCTGAACGATAACATTGTTTACCAGAAAGAGATGTACGGGGTTAATCCGTTTACGGTAACGCTGTCCGATGCGCGCCTCTGGTCTCCGGAAGACCCCGTGTTGTACGATATCGAAATCATCCTGGACAATCTTACGGTAGAGGACGATACGGTTCGGACATATACCGGATTGCGGAAAATTCATCTTGGTAAAGATAAAAACGGTTACACCCGCATTATGCTCAACAATAAAGTCTATTTTAATCTGGGCCCGCTTGACCAGGGATACTGGCCGGACGGCGTTTACACCGCGCCAGGCGACGAAGCTCTGAAGTTTGATATCGAATATGCCAAGAAACTGGGCTTTAATATGATACGCAAGCATGTTAAGGTGGAACCGGCCCGTTGGTACTACTGGGCGGATAAGATCGGAATGCTGGTATGGCAGGATATGCCCAACGGGAAAAATGAGACTCCAGAAGCCCGGACGCAGTTTCAGTCCGAATTAACGGCCATGATAGAAAACCTGAAACATTTTCCGTCTATTGTTCAGTGGGTGGTTTTTAATGAAAACTGGGGTAAATACAACGCCCCGGCTGTCGTTACGCTGGTGGAACAGCTCGATTCCACCCGGCTGATTAATCAAAACAGCGGCTGGAATGTGGGCGGCTTTGACGACCATGTGGGAAATATCAACGATTTGCATGCCTATCCCGGCCCCGTGGCGCCTTCTCCGGAGAACGAACGAGCCGGAATATGCGGCGAATACGGCGGTATCTGGTCGCAGCCCGAAGGCCATTCCTGGACGGAGTTTACAGGCGAAGGCTACCAGGACCCCAACGATATTATCAACGCCTATTCATCTTTGTCCGATTCGCTGCAAAAATTGATTGAAACGCGCGGTTTGAGCGCCGGTGTTTATACGGAAATTACCGATGTGGAAAAAGAATACGCCGGGTTTATCAGCTATGATCGCAAATATGAAAAAGTAAACTACCTGCCTGTTTACTTTACCAATAGAAACACAATCGCCACGGCAATGACGGAACCGCATCCCGCTCAACCCCGCCGGTTTGAACTATACCAAAATTTTCCCAATCCCTTTAACCCGTCCACGGTTATCGGTTATGTTTTAGACAGCCCTGCGCATGTGGAACTGGCCGTTTACAACGTGCTCGGGCAAAAGATAGCCACATTTTTAAACGGTAAGCAGCCGGCAGGGGAACATAAAGTAACCGTTGAAATGGGGGATATGCCGTCCGGGGTGTATTATTATCGTTTATCGACGGGCAAATTACAAAAAACACGTAAAATGGTTCTTTTGAGGTAGATATGAAGAAGCTGATAATCTACGGTTTCATATTTATTATTTTTTTATTTGCAGCATTACCGCTGGATGGCTATGGCCAGGATTCGACGTACACCAATCCGGTCGGCAATATTTCCGGCATCGGCGACCCCTTCGTACTGAAACATGACGGACAGTATTACATGTACTGCACCTCAGAGGCCAGCCGCGGTTTTAAGGTATGGCAGTCCGACGACCTGGTCAATTGGGTGGAAAAAGGACTGGCCTTCGATAACGGCCACCCGGGCAACGGCTGGGGCACGGGCGATTTCTGGGCGCCGGAAGTGATTTTTTATGACGGCGTATTCTATATGACTTACAGCGCCCGCGCCGCCGACGGCAAATTGAAAATTTGTCTGGCCAAAAGTCCGTATCCGCTTGGTCCGTTCATCAATATCAAAACCCCGCTATTGGACAGCGCCTTAACTTGCATAGACGGCAATTTTTTAATCGATGATGACGGTACGCCGTACTTGTATTATTCCAAAGATTGTTCGGATAATATTGTCAACGGTAATAACGTTAGCCAGATTTATGTGCAGGAGATGACGCCGCATTCCCTCGAACCTACAGGCGATCCGGTCTTCTGCATCCAACCCAGCCAGCCCTGGGAACATCCGCAGGACAGCTGGCAGTGGAACGAAGGGCCTTTTGCGTTGAAACACAACGGCAAATACTATCTGATGTACTCGGCCAATTACTATGCCAGCGCCGATTATGCCATCGGATACGCTACCTCATCCACTCCTTTTGGGCCCTGGGAAAAATTCAGCGGCAATCCGGTTTTAGCCAAAGACTTGAGTATCGGGGTTTCCGGTCCCGGTCACAATAGCGTTACCACCTCGCCGGATGACAGTGAAATGTTTGTAGTTTATCACACCCATACCGACCCCAATGCCCCTTCGGGCGATCGTCAGCCCAATATCGACCGCATGTACTTTAGCGGCGATACGCTGAAGATTATCGGGCCGACCCGTTCACCCCAACCCATGCCGAGTTCGGACGGAACATCGCTTATTGATGCAAAAAAAAAAATCGTAAATAAATTCAGGCTCTGGCAGAATTATCCCAATCCGTTTAATCCGGTTACGGTTATTCGTTACGAGATACCGCTTGCGGATTATGTACGATTAATCCTTTACGATACTACAGGGCGGAAACTGCGAACCCTGGTCAGCCGGAAGCAGAAAGCCGGTTTGCATTCGGTTATTTTTAATGGCAGCGATTTAAGTGCGGGTATTTACCTGTACCGATTGCAAAGCGGCCGATATAGTGAAGCCAGAAAGCTTATTTTGCTAAAATGATAACGATAAAGCGACAAATACAAATAAGATATCAGGCTTTGGTCCTGTTTATATCCTGGCTGCTGATGGTTGCAGCTATGGCAAAGGCTGAGGCAGGGGATTTAATAAAACTGGATTTTCCGCGGAATGCGCAGGGCAAATATCGAATAGCGCTTCTGAAAAACAACAAAATCGTAGCCTATTCTAATCAGCCATTACAGATACTGTTTTATGCAGATTCGCTTGAAACATATTTTAATGATTATGATTCGGTGTGGTATGAGAGCAATTTTTATAAAGCATGTGGAAAAATTACATACGACGAAACCCTTGAGTTCGATTTTATCGATTACTGGCATCTTTCGGACGATGGGGTTACGCTTGACCGGATGGTACGGGTTCAAGGCAATAGAACCGCGGGTTTTGCGTCGCAAATTAATTTATACCTGACAGCGGGATATCATCCGAAGCGAACTCAGATATTTGTTCCCGGAATGATTTATGGGAATACCGAATTTCTACCATCTACCGCCATTGGTGGGCGGGATACTTTTTCGGACAGGAAAGCGGATATTATTATTCGCGAAGACCGAATGCCTGCGCCCCTATTCGGGATTATTACAGGAAAGGGGCACTCTATTGCCTTGTTAAATCCATTTCCCATCGGGCAGACAACAGCCGAAGAATCACATAATCTTATTCCGAAACCGCTCATTGATGACCGTTTTCAGTTAGGCAGTATGGGCGTGCATATTGACGGCAACTCTTTGCAATTGGGATATTGTTTCCCGGCGAATGAAGGTGAGGTTACATATAAAGGCGATGTCTATCCCGGCGGCCAACTAAAGCAATGGCGCAGACGCTTTCATCCTGTGCGTAATGGATTCAGGCATACGTACACCATTCGAATTATTTTGGATGAAGAAAAATCATTCCCGCAGTTCTATAGCAATCTCTGGCGAAAATCGTGGAATATTCTGAATCCCCAAATTAATCTGCAAAATATCGCTTTAATAAAAAAAAGCATTCTAACTACCTTAGCGTCACAAGTAGAGACGTATAAACAAAGAAGCGGTCTGCCCAATTGGGTGGATGCACCAAAAAATGGTTTAATCATAACCGACCGCAAAGCGGTGATGGGTTTTACCGGAAAGAACCTGGAAGCCGCTCGTTTTCTGTTACGTGCCGCGGATGAGAGCTGGAATAAGGATGCAAAAAGTTACCGCGAAAAAGCGCTCGATATCATTAATTCTTTTATTAAAATCAAAATGACTCCACCGGCGGCCACCGGTTTTAATCTGGATACCGGAGCGCCGGAAATCGCTCTGCCGCACAGGAAACGTATCTATCTGCGATCGCTCGGTGATGGTTTTAAAGCGCTGGCCTGTGCCTGGCTTTACGAAAAGAAAAAAGGCAGAGAGCACCAAGATTGGTTAAAATGGATGAAAAGTTTCGCCAACTGGCTCTTAATGCAGCAAAACGAAGAGGGCGGTTTCCCGCGCGCCTGGCAGCCGGGAACAGGGGAGCTGATTGAAGAAACAACCTTGTCTTCTTACAATGCTGTGCCCTTTCTCGTCCTAATGAGCAAAATCACCGGCGATGAAAAATATTTAAACTCTGCCAAGCGTGCGGCTGATGTGAGCTGGGCCTACAGCCAAAAGAACGGCAAATTTGTCGGCGGTACTATCGACAATCCTAATGTACTGGATAAAGAAGCGGCCACTCTCAGCCTGGAAGCCTGTTTGTTGCTGTATGAACAAACCTGGGAAAAGAAATGGCTGGAGCGAGCCAAAATGGCCGCCAATTTTGCCGAGACCTGGATTTACATCTGGAACGTACCCATGCCGATGGATGAATCGAATCATGGTTTGCAGTGGAAAAAAGGAAATTCCACCATCGGTTTACAATTGATTTCCACCGGCCATTCGTTAGTTGATATGTATATGTCTTTTGATGCAGACGAATTCGCGAAATTATATCAGTATACGGGAGATGCCCACTATCTGGATGTGGCCAGGATTCTATTGCACAATACGAAAACAATGACTGCTGTTCCCGGTCGCGAATATGACTTGCGCGGGCCGGGTTGGCAGCAGGAGCACTGGTCATTGGCTCCACCGCGCGGCTATGGACTGCATCGCGGCTGGCTGCCCTGGGTGGCCACCAGTCAGTTAAACGGGATTTACGGGATAGAAGATTTAAAAATCGAGAACGTGGAAAATTCCAGGCTTTGAATTTCTTCACTAGCAAAAAAGGAGACAAAACCATGGGAATCAAATTGAGCAACCTGTTTGTACTGCTTATGATGTTTGGCATTTTTGTCATGAGCTGCGCTGAAAAAACAGCTCCGAAAAACCAGATTGGTGAGCGGTGGTCCAAAGAAAGAGCCTGGGAATGGTACAATAGTCATGACTGGCTTGTTGGAACAAATTTTAATCCCAGCACGGCAATCAATCAATTGGAATTCTGGCAGGCGGAAACGTTTGATATTGAAACGATTGACCGTGAGTTGGGCTGGTCAGCAGATATCGGGATGAATATCCATCGCGTCTTTTTGCACAATTTATTATGGAAGCAGGATTCCGTTGGATTCCTGCAAAGACTGGAAACTTTTTTAGCTACGGCTGATAAACACAATTTGAAAATCATGTTTGTTCTGCTGGACGATGTTTGGCATCCTGTCCCCAAACTGGGAAAACAGCCCGAACCCGTGCCGCATCTGCATAATTCCGGCTGGGTGCAGTCGCCAGGTGCGGCAATACTAGGCGATACAACCCGCCACGATGAGCTGGAACCCTATATAAAAGGCGTCCTTCGGAAATTTGCCAATGATAAAAGAGTGCTCTATTGGGATCTTTATAACGAGCCCGACAATGTTGCCAATCAGCAAGGGCGCGCGGAACTGGAATTAAAGGATAAACACATCTATTCGCTTGCTCTACTAAAAAAAGTATTCAAGTGGGCCAGAGAAGTCAACCCTTCGCAGCCTCTCACAGTCGGGATTTGGAAAGGAAATGTCAACCATTGGGGAACGCCGGACAGCCTGCCGGCAGTTGACCGCTTTATGCTTGAAAATTCGGACGTGATTTCATTTCATGCTTACGACAATAATATGAATATTGTAAAGAAAAAAATCTCTGAACTTGAAAAATATGGGCGTCCTTTACTTTGTACGGAGTACATGGCCAGGACAAATAACAACACGTTTAAAAACATGCTTCCCATTCTAAAGGAAAACAATATTGCCGCTATTAACTGGGGATTGGTTTCCGGGAAAACAAATACGATTTATCCCTGGGAAAGCTGGCAAAGGAAATTTACCGCTGAACCGGAAATTTGGTTCCACGATATCTTCCGTAAAGACGGCACTCCGTTTGATCCGGCAGAAATTGAACTGATTAAATCCCTAACCGGCAGAAAATGACGTATTGAAAAAGATTCAGCAGTATGATGATTCATAAACAATGACAAAAAATGAGGTGTATATGGCTAAAAATTTATATCCGAAACTCCTGTTACTTTTGCTTATTTCCGGATGGATAATTAGCGGCTGTCAAGGGGAAAATTGGCAGCCAAAACAAGCGCCGCTGATGACAAAGTGGGCAGCAGAGGTAAGGCCTGAAAACGTTCATTCGGAATATCCGCGTCCGCAAATGATGCGGGATGATTGGATAAATCTAAACGGTTTGTGGCAATTCTCGAAGGCTCAAAAAAATGATCCGCCGCCCTTTGGAAAAGAACTTGCCGGTAAAATCCTGGTGCCCTTTCCCATCGAATCCGCCTTGTCCGGCGTGATGGAAAAAACCAAATACGCTTTTTATCGAAAAGAACTGGATATGCCCGATGACTGGCAGGGAAAGCATATTTTGCTGCACTTTGGCGCCGTAGATTTTGAAGCGAACGTTTATGTTAACGGCCAAAAGGCGATAACACATCGCGGGGGATATGATCCTTTTACGGTGGACATAACGCCGTTTCTCAAAAAACAGGGCCCACAGGAAATTATTGTGGCCGTATTCGACCCCACGGACGACGGCGTTTACGCACGCGGCAAACAGGTGGACAAACCGGGCGGGATTTTTTACACCTCGGTTACGGGAATCTGGCAAACCGTTTGGCTGGAAGCGGTGAATCCCACCTATATCCGTTCCTTAGAAATGGCGCCGGATATTGACAATAAGGTATTAAATCTGAGTTTCGATATTACGGGTCAGACAGATAATACGTCATTGATTGTGGAAGCCTTTGATGGCAGCAAAAAAATATCGCAATTAATAATTCCCGCTTCCCAATTTCCAAGCCCTGATTCCCGGCTGCAAATTCCCAATCCCCGATTATGGACACCGGATAACCCGCATCTCTATGATTTGAAAATCAAATTATTGAAGGGAGATGAATTAATTGATGAAATCAAAAGTTATTTTGCCATGCGCAAAATCAGTCTGGGCAAGGATGAACAGGGACGCACCCGTCTGATGCTTAACAATAAATATCTGTTCCAAAACGGCCCGCTGGATCAGGGATACTGGCCGGACGGTCTCTACACGGCGCCGACGGATGAGGCTTTGCGCTATGATATCGAAATTGCCAAAAAGCTGGGCTTTAATATGATTCGCAAGCACGCTAAAGTGGAACCGGATCGCTGGTATTACTGGACGGATAAATTAGGTATGTTGGTCTGGCAGGATATGCCACAGGTGAACCCGGCCGATTTCGAAAAGAAAGTAACGCCGCAAAGCAAAAAGCAGTTCGAATCGGAATTGCAGCGCATGGTGCAATCTTTGTATAATCATCCTTCCATCGTCATGTGGGTGGTGTTTAACGAAGCCTGGGGGCAATACGATACGGAACGGCTTACCCGGTGGGTGAAAGAAATGGATCCAACGCGTTTGGTAAACAACGCCAGCGGCTGGACGGATAAAAAGGTTGGCGATGTGATAGACTGGCACGTTTATCCGGGTCCCGGCTCGCCTCAGCCGGAAGCAAAGAGGGCTGCCGTTTTAGGTGAATTCGGCGGGTTGGGCCTGCCGATAGAAGGCCATCTCTGGCAAAAGGAAAACTGGGGCTATCAGAATTTCAAGAATCGCCGGGAATACCGCGACCGCTATGAACGGCTGTATGACGATATCTGGGCGCTGGAAAAAGATCCCGGTCTCAGCGCGGCGGTTTATACCCAGATTACCGATGTGGAAACCGAAGTCAACGGTTTGATGACCTACGATCGCCAAATGGTTAAATTGGATTTTGAAGATGCTCAGGCATTTCATCATGACCGGCTGGTTTCCGTTCCGCGTTTTCATCCGCCGGGCGGTTTGTTTTTGGATGAAATGAAAGTGGAACTGACGAACCGCAAGGGGGAAGCCATCCGATATACACTGGACGGCAGCGAACCGACGGCCCAATCGCCGTTATATGGCAAATCCTTCGTCTTGACCGAAAGCGCAACGGTAAAAGCCAAATCTTTTGGCCCAAACGGCAAAAGCAGCGGGACGGCGCAAAGCTATTTTGAGAAAACAGCCTGCAAAGCCGGTATTGAAAATTCGGCCGGATTGAAAAAGGGCATCGCCTATACCTATTTTGAAGGAAAATGGAACGGTCTGCCCGATTTTAGTCAATTAACGCCGGTAGAACAGGGCGTTACCCGGAAAATCGATTTAAGCAAACGCAAACAGGATGATTTTATCGGTTTTGTATTCGAAGGTTTTATAAACGTACCGGCGGACGGAATATATACATTTTATACCGAATCCGATGACGGCAGCCGTTTGTACATCTGGGATAAAATGATTGTTGATAACGACGGTTTTCACGGCATGCGCGAAGAAAGAGGGCAGGTGGCCTTAAAAGCCGGTTTTCATCCCATAAAAGTTACTTTTTTTGAAGGCGAAATCGAAGAAGGGCTGGTGGTTCGTTACGAAGGCCCCGGAATATCCAAACGGGAAATCCCGGCAACGGTATTGTTTCATAAATAATGGATGACAAGCCATGAGAAAAACCTATTGGGGTACAGCGGTGCTACTGGCCGCATTGTTTTTTTCCTGTAACAGAAGAAGCGGCCCGGCTCCCCAAATTCCTTTGCAGGATGGCTGGAAGTTTAAACCAACCGACAATCTGGAATTTGCCCGTCCCGATTTTGACGACAGAGGCTGGACGAACATCGGGGTGGATAAAACCTGGAACAAACAGGGCTTCCCCAAATACGAAGGCTTCGGCTGGTATCGTATTAAGGTGATTATTCCTTCTTCCTTAAAAAAGAAGGCCTACCTGCAGGACAGCGTCATTTTCCATCTCGGCCGCATCGATGATTTTGATCAGGTGTTTTTGAACGGGGAACTGATCGGCGAAAATCTGAAAAATATGCCGCCGGGCAGCAAGCCGAACGATGCGTACAAAAATCTAAAATATTCTTTTTGGGATGTGCCGCGCCGTTACTCTTTACCGGCGGACGATCCGCGCATCCGATGGGACCGGGAAAACGTTATCGCCGTACGCGTCTTTGACTGGGGCGTGGCCGGCGGAATCTATTCCGGCGATTTGCGTATTGCCATGCCCGAAGAGCGAGAGTATTTCAGTTTACGCTTTGACCGGCATATTTTTCAGGAAAAGAACGGTCAATGGCAAAAAACATTAAAAATAAAGAACAAGGCGGAAAAATACTCCATTGAGGGCCGCATACGAATCCTTGTTAAAAACAACATAAGCGGAAAAGCGATTTATCAGGGCGATGAATCATTTCAATTGCAGCCCGGAACGGCGCATAGCTTCCGTTATTCTCTCCCCAAACAGCAGCAGTCGGCCTCTGCACAATACACCGTATTGTTTGAGAACAGCGGCGACACGCTGACCTTTACGGAAGGCGTGCCTTATATTTTAACGCCGCCGGAAAAAGAGCGGCCGCAAATTAACGGCGCCCTGGTGTACGGTCAGCGTCCGGGCAAACCCTTTCTGTACCGTATTGCCGCCACCGGCAGGCGTCCCATGTCTTTTCTGGCCGTCAACCTGCCCGAAGGGTTGATGCTGGATACGGAAACGGGTATCATTACCGGTAAAGTAAATAAGCGCGGCGTCTATAAAATCCGGCTGATTGCCGAGAATGAGCTGGGTAAGGATGAGAAGACGCTGACCGTGAAAATAGGCGATACCATTGCTCTGACGCCGCCCATGGGCTGGAACAGCTGGAACTGCTGGGGATTGAGCGTTACTCAGGAACGCGTTTATGCAGCGGCCAAATCCTTTGTGGAAAGCGGACTGGCCGATCACGGCTGGACGTATATCAATATCGACGACGGATGGGAAATCTACGGTAAATCCCAGGAAGCCAAACGAACGCCCGACGGCGAAATCCGCACCAATGAAAAATTTCCTGAGATGAAAAAACTGGGCAAAGACATTCACGCTCTCGGTCTGAAATTCGGTATATACTCTTCGCCCGGGCCTTTAACCTGCGGCGGATACACGGCCAGTTACGGTTATGAAGAGCGGGACGCCCATACCTTTGCCGACTGGGGAATCGATTATCTCAAATACGATTTGTGCACTTACCGCGATTTGATGACGGATCAGAACGATCCCAAAGAGCTGATGCCGCCCTACAAAAAAATGCAAAAGGCTTTGGCCAAACAAAATCGCGATATCGTGTATTCTCTGTGCGAATACGGCAACGGCAAGGTGTGGGAATGGGGCGCCAAAGTGGGCGGCAACCTGTGGCGCACCACCGGCGATATCTGGGACGACTGGGACAGGATGTTTTTTATCGGTTTTAATCAGGAAGAGGCGGCGCCCTACGCCGGCCCCGGTCACTGGAACGACCCCGATATGCTGATCGTCGGCTGGGTAGGCTGGGGCGAACATCTCCATCCGACCAACCTGACGCCGGACGAACAATACACGCATGTAAGCCTGTGGGCTTTGCTGGCCGCGCCGCTCCTGCTGGGCAACGACTTAACCCGGCTGGATGATTTCACCCTCAACCTGTTGACCAACGACGAAGTGCTGGCCGTCGATCAGGACCCGCTGGGCAGGCAGGGCATTCCGGTTATAAAGGAAAAAAACATTCATGTTTATAAAAAAGAGTTGAGCGACGGCAGCGCGGCGGTCGGTATTTTTAATACAGGAAGAGCAACGCAGGAATATACCTTGTATCCTGAAAAGATAGGTATTCGTAGAGGGGTAAAAGTACGCGACCTTTGGCGGCAGAAAGATCTGGGGCGATTGGATAGAGAATTTAAAACCGTCATACCGCCCCATGGTGTTACCCTGATCAAAGTGAGTGAATAACAGATTATTTATATAAAGGAATTCATACTTGTCCAAAATCGATTTTGTTAATGCAATCAAAGATAAAGACCCACCCCTTTATCCCCTCCCAAGAGGTGAAAATAGTTCCCCTCCAACGGAGGGGTTAGGGGTGGGTTAAAACGGATGGGGTTTTAAAAGCATTTAACTCTTTAAAAAACAATACAAATTTTGTTTACATTAATTCATTTTGGACAGCAATGAAAGGAATTAAATAATGAAACAAGTATATGTTTTGTTGCTCATCATAATCTTAACCTCCTGTTCAAATCAACAGGTTGGTGAGGCCAACCGTTTTTATCCGGTGAACAAACCGCCATTGAAACAAACGGCGCTGGTAAAGCTGCCGTTGGGCGCGGTAAAACCGGCCGGCTGGCTGAAAGATCAGCTTATTGTTCAGAGCAAAGGACTTACCGGTCATCTGGACGAGTTCTGGCCGGATATAAAAAACTCAGCCTGGAAAGGCGGCGACGGTGAAGCTTGGGAACGCGGTCCGTACTATCTGGATGGTTTGATTCCTTTGGCCTATTTGCTGGATGACGAAAATCTGAAAAAGAAAGCCGAAACCTTTGTCCGCTGGATCATTCGGAGCAGCAAAGAAGATGGCTGGTTCGGGCCGGATAAAAACAACGACCGCTGGCCTTTGGCCGTAGCCAGCAAAGACCTGATGCAATATTACGAGGCAACCGGCAATGAGCAGGTTCTTGATGTACTAAAAAAATATTTCCACTATTTGGCGACACACCCGCCCGACTGGCCGGACAGCACCTGGCGCGGTGTACGTGCTATGGAAAATGCGGTAACCGGTTACTGGCTCTACCGTCAGACCGGTGAGCGGGAAATCCTGCAAGTCATCGAAAGCATCCAAAAAAACAGTTACGATTGGACAAAATACTATTACGAGTTTCCCTGGGATTCGCAGGCGGTAGCCGAGCACAAGCTTCCGCTTAACTGGAAAGCAGACGGCCTGACAGCCCATGTGGTAAATAACGCTATGGCTGTTAAATATCCCGGTCTCTGGTATCAGCAATCCAAAGACGAGTGTTTTCGGCAGGCCGTGTATGAGGCACTGGCTAAATATGATAAAAACCACGGACAGGTGGGCGGCCGCTTTTCCGGCGACGAACATCTGCACGGTCGCAGTCCCGTGCAGGGTACGGAATTGTGCTCTGTGGTGGAATACATGTTTTCTCTGGAACAGCTTCTTGAAGTGCTGGGCGACCCCGCTCTGGCCGATCGCTTGGAAACGCTGGCGTACAATGCCTTACCGGCCACCGTCACTCCCGATTATTGGGCGCATCAGTATGACCAGCAGGCCAATCAGGTGTTAGTAACGCTGGATGAACGCGACTGGAGCACCAACGGTCCCGAATCCAACCTATACGGCTTGATGCCCAACTATCCCTGTTGCCTTGCCAATATGCATCAGGGCTGGCCTAAATTTGTGCAAAGCCTGTGGATGGCCACCCATGATAACGGCCTTGCAGCGGTGACTTTGGGTCCCTCTGTCGTTACCGCAAAGGTGGGCGACGGTGCTACGGTTACGATCAAAGAAGAAACCGAATATCCCTTTGACGGCAAAATCCGCTTCAAAATAGAAACAGACAAAGCGGTTGCCTTTCCGCTTTATGTGCGCATCCCAGACTGGGCCAAAGATGTGAAAATTACAATTGGCGATGAAACCGTACCGGCCAAAGCCGGACAGTTTGTGAAGCTGGAGCGTAAATGGCAGAACGGTAATGCGGTGGAAATATTGCTGCCCATGAAGCTGCGCAGCGAAAAGCGCTATCGCGGTGCCGTTTCCATACTGCGCGGGCCGTTGTACTTTGCCTTACGGATCGGCAAAAAATACAACAAAATAAAAATTAAATCCCGCAACACTTACAGCATCGATTATATGGGTTCGGTGGACTGGGAAATTCGTCCGACAAGCGCATGGAATTACGGCCTGGTTATCGACCCCGATCGATTGGAAAAGAATCTGCGAATCCGGCGCAATCCCATCCGCAGCCTGCCCTTTGCCGATGCGGGGGAAATGGTTTATGATGAAGAAAAAAATAAGTATGTAAAATGGCCGTATGAAGCTCCTGTGGTCATAGAAGCTCCGGCAGTTGAATTGAACGGCTGGAACATTGTCCGTAATTCGGCGGGCGAAGTGCCGCAAAGTCCGATCGAAGCCGATGGCAAAAGGACAATGGTTACATTGGTGCCTTATGGCAGCACAAGGTTGAGGATAAGCGAGTTTCCTTATATTAAATAGAAGCCGATTGAAAATGAAAAAATACACCAAATTGTTGTATTTAGTTCTCATCATCTACAGCTGCGTAACGGGGCAATCTGTCCAATATTATAACAATATGGACGGACTGATACAAAATCTGGCGGATCCTTATGTTTTGCAGCATAATGGAAAATTCTATATGTATGGCACTTCGGATACCGAGAGCGATATGGGAATTCCGGTCTATGTCTCAGACGATTTGGTACATTGGCAGAGACCGGCAGGTGCTAAAAACGGGTATGCGGTTTTCCGGGAGGATGTCTGGGGTGATAGATGGTTCTGGAGCGGTGATGTAATTCTACATAAAGGAAAGTTTTATATGTATCTGACCGCCGAAGAACATTTGGTTGTGGCGGTGAGCGATTCACCCTTGGGTCCGTTTAAACAGGAAGTCCGGAGACCGATGCATCCGGATATAAAGGAAATCGACGGTTCGGTTTTTGTGGATGATGACGGAAAGGCATACATCTATTTTGTGCGTTTCGATGATGGAAATGTTGTATTTGGCGCTCAGTTATCTGACGATATGATGTCAATGAAAGAAGAAACAATCACCGAATGTTTACGGGCGGAACAACCCTGGGAATTTAGCAAAAATGAGCCGCAGGCGAAAATAAACGAAGGTGCTTTTATGTTGAAGCATAAGGGAATTTACTATTTGACCTATACGGCGAATCATTTTCTAAATGTCGATTATTCGGTTGGCTATGCTGTTTCCGATAATCCTCTGGGCCCCTGGAAAAAGTACGAAGGCAATCCCATTCTGCGCGGAAATGATAAAATCATGGGCACAGGCAACGGCGTATTTTTGAAACTGCCTGATGAAAACAATATGTGGTATGTGTACCATTATCATTTCGGTAATGGAAGGCCGAGGCGAATTGCTATGGATCGTGCCCGCTTTATTGCCGATTCCAAAGGTGGGCCGGATATTTTACAGTTAGACGGGCCAACCACTACTGACCAGAAAGGTCCTGTTATTGAAAGCAATAATTATTAGCTTTATGGTATTGGGTGTGCATAAAAAGAAACCGTGTTTAGTAAATGAAAAACAAAGAATCCGGTATAATCCTTTTTCGTATGCCGCTTTTTTTGTGTTGCTGGTTATGCTGTTCACGTTACGCAGTGTTAGGGCGCAGGATGGGGATGTAACCTATGTGCATGATCCCTGTATCATAAAAAGTGATGGTTATTATTATATTTATTCCACCGGGGATAAAATTAATATGCGGCGCACAAAGGATTTGCTTCATAATTGGCAATATCTCGGTCTCGCCTTTGATTCGATTCCGGGCTGGGGCGTGCAGGAAGTACCGGGAGTGACCGATATCTGGGCGCCGGATATTATTTACAAAGACAGCACCTATTATCTTTATTATTCCTTGTCAACCTTCGGTAGCCAGCGTTCCCGGATTGGGTTGGCCGCTAATCGTACATTGGATCCGCAAAACAGCGAATACCATTGGGATGATTTGGGCGAGGTCATCGGTTCAGAGCCGGGAGAAGTGGATTTTAATGCCATCGATCCCAACGCGATCAAAGATGTTTATGGGAGATACTGGCTGGCTTTCGGTTCTTTCTGGAACGGCATAAAACTTATCGAACTCGATCCGCAAACGATGAAACCTAAAACAGATGCTACCTTGCATTCTTTGGCCAGCCGCTCCGACGGAGCCATCGAGGCGTCCTATATTGTTTATAAAAACGGCCTTTATTATCTGTTTGTATCCTTTGACCATTGTTGTAACGGTATTTACAGCGATTACAAAGTTATGGTTGGACGTTCCTATCTGATTACCGGTCCTTACAACGATAAATCCGGTAAGCCGATGATGGAGGGCGGGGGAACTCTGGTATATGCCGGAGATGAACGCTGGCGCGGTCCGGGACATTGCGCCGTCTTATTGGACGAGGAAGCGGATTGGCTGGTGTACCATGCTTATGACGCAGAAAATGAGGGTATTCCCACTTTGCGTATTTCACGTTTGGGCTGGGATATGGCGGGCTGGCCTTATATCGATAGCACCACAACAATCAATCTGCAAACGCCGGTATATAGGCCGGGAGGCGTGACGCTTCATCAAAACTATCCCAACCCGTTTAATCCCATTACTGTTATCAGCTATCAGCTGCCGTCTGTCAGCAATGTGGAATTAACGGTGTATAACACGCTGGGCGAAAAAGTAAAGACGCTGGTAAATGGACGACAACCGGCCGGCGACTATCACATTAGTTTTGACGCCAGCGGATTAGCCAGCGGTGTGTATGTGTACAAATTAAAAGCGGGTATGTTTACACAGACGAGAACAATGATATTTGTGGAATAAAAAATTCCGGTTCATCAAAATAATTATTAAAATAAAAGGAGGCTGAATATGAAATGGGCTGTAGTTCTGCTGGGATTTGTACTTTTTCTTGGAGCATGCTCAACCAAGAAAGAAGAGAAAACGGAAATAAAAGTGACCGTGCGAAAATACGGCATGGCAGATGGCAAAGAGGTTAATCTGTACACGTTTACGAATACAAACGGTATGACGGCGAAAATAACCAATTACGGCGCCATTGTGCAGTCGCTGACCGCGCCCGATAAAAACGGTAAATATGAGGATGTGACGCTGGGATACGATAAGCTGGAAGATTATATTAACGATAAATCCTATTTCGGCTGCATTGTGGGGCGCTTTGGCAACCGCATCGCCAAAGGTAAATTTATGCTGGACGGCAAAGAATATACTCTGGCTACCAACAACGGCCCCAATCATTTGCACGGAGGAATCAAAGGCTTCAATAAAGTTGTCTGGGATGCGGAAATCGTTAAAGGAAAAGATTTCGGCGGGCTTAAACTTACCTATCTCAGCAAAGACGGCGAAGAAGGGTATCCGGGCAATCTGAACTGTACCGTCATTTATACTTTAACCGATCAAAATGAATTGCGGATCGAGTACAAAGCGACAACCGACAAGCCTACACCGGTTAACCTGACGCACCACAGTTATTTCAATTTGAGCGGTAACGGGAAGCAAAACATATTAAACCAGGAATTGTGGATAAATGCCGATTATTACACGCCGGTGGATGAAACCCTGATTCCAACCGGTGAAATCGCTCCGGTAAAGGGAACGCCCTTCGATTTTACCAAACCGACCGCTATCGGAGCGCGCATCAACGAAAAAAATACCCAACTGGAATACGGCCATGGCTACGACCATAACTGGGTGCTCAATGATGCCGACGGTTCGCTGAAATTACAAGCGTCTCTCTATGACCCGGCAAGCGGTCGCCTGATGGAAATCTATACCCAGGAACCGGGTTTGCAGTTTTATTCCGGCAATTTTCTCGATGGCAGCATCACCGGGAAATATGGCGTAAAGTACACCCGGAATTACTGCGCTGTTCTGGAAACCCAGCATTTCCCGGATTCGCCCAACCAGCCGGATTTTCCGTCTGTTATTCTGAAACCGGGTCAAACCTACCACACGGAAACCGTCTATAAGTTTTTAACAAAATAGAAGAGTGAATATGATATTTTTATTGAATCAGCTTAAAACAATGAATAGAGAAAAAACTATGAAAAAAGCACTCATCTTTTCAATCCTTATCTGTGCTCTTAATCTGTTTGCAGGACAGGTGGATACCTTTTATGTGCACAGCAAGGCCATGGACAAGGATATTCCCAATATCATCATTAAGCCGGATGGTTATGATCAATCCAAAGAAGGTTATCCGGTACTGTATTTGCTGCACGGCGCCGGGGGCAATTATTCCGATTGGGTTGGCAATGTGCCCGAAATAAAAGATTATGCCGATCAATATCAGATGATAATTATCTGCCCGGACGGCGGGGTAACCAGCTGGTACTGGGACAGCCCCATCGATAAAACGATGCGGTACGAAACCTATATTGCCAAAGAGTTGATTCCGCGGGTGGATAAAAATTTTAAGACCCTGCCCGGCAATGAAAACCGGGCGATCACCGGTTTAAGTATGGGCGGACACGGCGCTTTGTATCTGGCCTTCAAACATCAGGATATCTGGGGCGCGGCAGGGAGTATGTCGGGCGGAGTGGATATTCGTCCTTTTCCCAATAACTGGGATATGGCCAAACGGCTGGGCGCCTACGCGCAGAACAAGGATCTTTGGGAGAAGAATACCATCGTCAATATGCTCTATCTGCTGGACGGTAAAAGTCTCAAACTAATCATCGATTGCGGGGTGGACGATTTTTTTTACCGGGCCAATAAACGGCTGCACGAGGAAATGGTGTATCGTAATATTTCCCATGACTATATCGAACGACCCGGTACTCACAGTTGGAATTATTGGCGAAATTCAATAAAATATCAGCTATTATTTTTTAGCAATTTTTTTAAAACCAATGTAAAATGAAAAGCGGTTCAAATTTAACCGGAAGGAGGCAGGATGCAGTTTTCAGCCGTTGATTACGGAGTGTTTATCGGTTACATCCTGGTGATTGTATCGCTCGGTTTATGGGTTTCCAGGGATAAAAAGGGACATCAAAAAGATTCGAAAGACTATTTTCTGGCCGGCAAGACGCTGCCCTGGTGGGCTATCGGCGCTTCGCTGATTGCCGCCAATATCTCGGCGGAACAATTTATCGGTATGTCCGGCTCCGGGTTTGCTATCGGGCTGGCCATTGCCTCCTATGAATGGATGGCGGCCATCACGCTGATTATCGTGGGTAAATACTTTCTGCCTATTTTTATCGAAAAACAACTTTACACCATTCCCGAATTTATCGAAAAGCGATTCAGCACCAACCTGAAAACCATTCTGGCCGTCTTCTGGGTGGCTCTGTTTATTTTCGTCAATCTGACCTCCGTGCTGTTTTTGGGCGGCAAAGCGATCGATACCATTATAGGCAGCGGCGACGGTAGTATCATCATCTGGTCGATTCTGGCGCTGGCCTTTGTGGCGGCTGCATACTCTCTGTACGGTGGTTTGTCCGCTGTGGCCTGGACCGACGTCCTGCAGGTGGCTCTGCTGGTGCTGGGCGGTTTAATCACTTCTTTTCTCGCCCTGGGGCATGTGACGCCGGAAGGCGGCATTATCCATGGTTTCGAACATATTTTGAAACATGCTCCGGAAAAATTCCACATGATACTCAGCCGGGATAATCCGGAATACTTTAACCTGCCGGGCATTGCCGTACTAATTGGCGGCATGTGGGTGGCCAATTTGTACTACTGGGGTTTCAATCAGTACATCATTCAACGGACATTGGCGGCCAAATCGCTTAAGGAAGCCCAGCGCGGTATCGCCTTTGCCGCTTTTCTGAAACTGCTTATTCCGCTGCTGGTGGTTATTCCGGGGATTGTAGCTTTTATTCTTTTTAGCCAGCCTGAGGGCACAACGCTTATTCCCGGCGTGAAAGAAGCCTTTCTTAAAACCGGCGGCGGGATCAATTACGATAAAGCCTATCCCTGGTTGATCAGTGTGTTTATACCGAACGGCTTAAAAGGATTGGTTCTGGCGGCGCTTACGGCGGCTATCGTTTCCTCGTTGGCTTCCATGCTCAATTCCACTTCGACGATTTTTACTATGGATATTTACAAGCCATATCTGAACAAAGGCGCTTCCGAAAAGCAGTTGGTGCGCATCGGGCGCTTTACCGCTTTTGCCGCTTTGCTGATAGCCGTGCTCATGGCGCCGGTGATGGGCAATATCCCGCAGATGTTCCAGTATATTCAGGAATATACCGGACTGGTCAGCCCGGGCATTCTGGCTGTCTTTTTGATGGGGCTGTTCTGGAAAAAAACCACCAACAAAGGGGCGATTGTGGGTGTGGTTTCTTCCATTCCCGTAGCGCTTCTGCTCAAAATTCCTGCGGTGGACCTGCCCTGGATGGATCAAATGCTCTACACTTTGTTAATTACCATTGTTGTTATTGTGGGTGTCAGTTTAACGACTTCGACCGATGTGGATGATCCGAAAGGCATCCCGGTGACCAACAAAACCTTTTTCACTGATTCGGTTTTCAACATCAGCGCGTACATTATCATGGTGATACTGGCGCTGCTGTACACGATTTTCTGGTAATCTAAGAAAGGAATGCAGTATTTATAATGTACCGAATACGAAATGCGACGGATAATGATCTGAATGTTATTCGCCTGGAAAATGAAAACAAGGATTCTTTTGTCTCAATAGTCCCCGAAATCGGAGCCAATGTAAATGAGATTTGCCTGGAACGAAAAGGTAAGAAATATTCGATACTGGATGGCAACCATTCCCGTAAGCAGTTTGAAGGCCGACGTATGTTCAATAATGCGCATCTCGTTCCTTTTCCGAACCGTATCCGGGGAGGGGCTTATCGAGTAAACGGTAAAGAATACATGCTGGTTAAAAATTATCAACACGAGGGAAATGCGGCTCACGGTTTCATCTACAATCGTCCGTTTCAGATAATTTCCCGAAAGGAAGAGAAAGACTTTGCCGAAATTATATTACACCATTCATACAATGGCGGCGGCCGGGGGTATCCTTTTCCTTTCGAAATCACCTATACTTATTCGCTGGATGCCCGGGACGGATTTGTTTGCAGTTGTGTGGTAACCAATAGCGGCGATGAGACAATGCCCTTCGGCGCGGGCTGGCATCCGTATTTTACATTCGGGCAGGATGTCCGCCATCTTCAGCTTCAAATCCCGAAGGTTTTTCATCTGCCTCTGGATAACAACAAAATACCGACGGGCGAGGAGCATCCCGAAAAACGGTTTGAGCATTTTAGAGAAATAGGCGATTTGGAACTCGATACCTTATACAGGTTTGATGATAATTCCGATAAGCACATTGTCCGGTTGTTCAATGCGCAGGAAGAATGTACCATACAACTGTGGATGGAAGCAGACAGTTTTAAATTTTGCCAATTGTATATACCGCCCGATCGCCGTTCCATCGCTGTTGAGCCGATGACCTGCGCCGTCGATGCTTTTAACAATGGGAAAGGACTTGTTTTTATAGAACCGGGTAAAACATTCAAGGGAAGTTTCGGAGTACAACTGAAATGAAATCGACCGTTCAAACAGCGCACACCGATATTCTGCATCCTGTATTGAAGAAATTGTATGGTGATGATGAAAAAACATTGCAGCGGCAAATGAAGCGCTACGGAAATCTGGCCAAAACATTTGAACAGCATTTTGCTCCACCGGAGGCAGAATTACAATGGTTCAGCACTCCGGGTCGTAGCGAGATAGGCGGTAACCATACCGATCATAATCATGGCCGCGTTCTGGCGGCGGCAATCAATCTGGATTCCATTGCGGCCGCCGTTCCAGTTCCGGGAAATGTCGTCACCATTTATTCGCAGGGATACGAAGAGCCGTTTATCGTTGATTTGAATAATCTGGAAAAGCAGGCTGCCGAAGAAGGCAGTACTTCGGCTCTGGTGCGTGGAATTGCCGCACGCCTGAGTGAACTGGGGTTTCGCATCGGCGGCTTTGAGGCGGTATTAAGCAGCGATGTCCTGCCCGGTTCCGGGCTCAGCTCTTCGGCGTCTATTGAGGTGTTGATCGGCACGATTTTCAATCATCTGTTCAATGACGGTAGAATTGAACCGCAGATGCTTGCCCGCGTCGGTCAGTACGCCGAGAACGAGTACTTTGGCAAGCCCTGTGGATTGATGGACCAGATGGCCTGCGCCATGGGCGGCATCATTACCATCGATTTTAAAAATCCTGCTGAACCGCAGGTGGAAAAAATTGATTTTGATTTTGCCCAACGGAATTACCGCATGCTGGTCGTGGATACCGGAGGCAGCCACGACGATTTAACGGCCGATTATGCCGCTATCCCCGCCGAGATGAAAACCGTTGCTCAATATTTTGACAAAACATTCTGCCGCGATCTGAGTATAGATGAGTTATTAGCTCATCTGAAACCGTTACGTTCAGCGGTCGGCGATCGTGCGATTTTACGGGCTTTGCATTTTTTGGGAGAAAACGAGCGGGTAAGCGAGCAGGTTACGGCCTTAAAGACGGGCGACTTCAGCCGCTTTCTTTCCCTGATAACAGCATCGGGAAATTCTTCCTTCAAATGGCTGCAAAATATTCACAGTCCGGGTAATCATCGGGAACAGGGCGTAGCGCTGGCTCTGGCCTTGAGCGAGCGCTATCTGGAAGACATTTATGACGGCGCCTGCCGGGTGCACGGCGGCGGTTTTGCCGGAACGATTCAAGTCTTTTTACCTGCCGATAAGGTGGACGGTTATCGCAACTTGATTGAACCGGTCTTTGGCGAAGCGAGTGTTAAAGTGCTACAAATCCGGCCTTACGGAACGGTTAGTTTGAATAGATCATTTATAAAATAGTCCCTTATTATTCCTCTGGACCGATTAATTTCCAGAAATATTATCCGGAAATGCCAGGCTCACAAACAAGATTTTATGAAAACAGGCTGTGTAACTCGCTCAATTCGCGTTATTTGGACTAATCAACTCGCCTAATTAGCGCAAATTAGGCTAACCAACTCGCCCAATTCACGCTAATTGGGTTGTATCCGGAATTTACGCAAAGAAGTGACAAAAATGGATAAAATATTTTTCTGGGATCTAGGTATCCGTAATGCTATAATTGATAATTTTAAATTTCCCGATCAACTCGATGACGTCGGTAAACTCTGGGAGAATTTTATAATAAGCGAACGATTAAAATTTCTTTCGAATAATCAGGAACGCAGACGTTCCTTTTTTTGGCGCACCTATACGGGTGCGGAACTGGATTATGTCGAAGAGAGTACGGAACAACTAAGCGGATATGAAATTAAATGGAGCAAAGCCAGAAATAAGGTGCCTCCCTCCTGGCAGTCGGCTTATCCGGACGCCGCTTTCAGCTTGGTCAATCGCGAGAATTATTTTGATTTTATTTCTGTTCCCGGAAAATAAAAAAAATATCTTGCCAAATTATTCTTTCTTTTGCCAGAAAATCAAAACAATCCCGCCGATAATCAACAACACCGGCCAGTATTTAAGGTACTCGATATAACGGAAAAGAAAAAGAAAACTCAATACCGTGAGTGTAATACCGGGAATCAGCATTTCTCTGTCATAGTCTCTCAGAACGTACAATAGAAAGAAACCCAATCCCGGCCCCAATAAAAAGATAGGCCATAAAAATTGCATCAGCTCCCAACCGTATACATTGCAGTACATGAACAGTACGCCGTAAATGGTTAAAATAGTACCAGGCATTATAAAGGAAATATAACGGCGGTTCAACATATAAGCTAATATAAAACCGATCCCGCCCAGTATCACGAAAACCGGCCAGATAGTCAGAAAGTTAAACGTAATGATGTTCAGATTTTCCAGCAGAAAAATAATTCCTAAAAAAATTAGAATCACTCCAAGAGATTTTTGACGCGTCTCCATAATATCCTCATCGTTTGTTAATTTGAATAAATTAAAATACAAATCTTCGTTAAGTTCAAGCAACAAAAAAGATTCTTTTATGTGTAATGGATAAAAATTTTGTTCACTCTTTCACGTAATATTTGTATATTACAGAACTTAATTCTGATGTTATACCAGACACTATAAGTGCAGGAGATATGTGATGAAAGAACGTATTTTTAATTTTAACGCCGGACCTGCTGCCTTGCCGCAAAGCGTGCTGGAAGAAGTGCGCGATGATCTGCTGAACTATAAAGGCGAAGGTCTTTCCGTTATGGAAATGAGCCATCGTTCCAAAACCTTTGACGGGATTATTAAAGATGCGGAACAGTTAATGAAAGAGGTAATGCATATACCGGATGGATATAAAGTATTGTTTATGCAGGGCGGCGCCACCCTACAGTTTGCCGCTGTACCGCTTAATTTATTGGCGGACGGCCAAAGCGCCGATTATATCAACACCGGCGCCTGGTCAAAAAAAGCCATTGCCGAGGCTAAAAAATTAGGCAAACAGGTTAATGTGATTGCCACATCGGAAGACGAAAACTTTTCCTATATTCCCGATTCCTTTTCGATTACGCCGGATGCGGCCTATCTGCATATCACTTCTAACAACACCATTTTCGGAACACAGTTCCATACTTATCCCGATACCGGCTCTGTGCCCTTGATTGCCGATATGTCCTCGGATATTAACTGTAGGCGCATCGATGTCTCTCAATTTGCTCTGATCTATGCCGGAGCGCAGAAGAATATGGGGCCTTCAGGCGTAACCATTGTAATTATCCGCGAAGATTTACTGGAACGCAGCCCGGACAATATTCCCACCATGACCAGTTATAAAATTATCGGCGGTAAAGATTCATTGTATAATACCCCCCCTACCTTTGGTATCTACATTATTAAACTGGTTTTGGAATGGATTCAGAATATGGGCGGTCTGGAAAAGCTGGAAGCGGTCAATCAGCAAAAAGCAAAACTGCTCTACGACGCTATCGATAAAAGCGATTTTTACAAAGGAACGGTGCGCCCCGATAGCCGCTCGATTATGAATGTACCTTTCCGTCTGCCTTCGGAAGACCTGGAAAAGCAGTTTGTCGCCGAGGCGTTGGATAACGGTATGCTCGGTTTAAAAGGGCATCGGTCGGTGGG
>DRQG01000126.1 GCA_011369465.1 Caldithrix abyssi | reverse complement strand
TTCAAAACAGAGGCGATTGAGAACCAGTTAAAATACGAAATCGAACAACATGAAAGAAGTAAAGCGGAACAGCGTAACCAGATAAAAACGATTGAACAGAATTTAAAGGCGTTGAATGAAGAAATAAAGAAATTACGGGCGGAAGTGGAAGCCAAACAGTCCGACCTGAACAAACTGGAAAGCGAAACAATCCGCCGCACCGGAGAATTTGAACGGAAAAACGAGATTTTGCAAAACCTGACCGATGAAGTGCAGCAAGCGCAGCTTAAAGCATCCAATTTAAATAACCAGGTTGTAAACAGGCAAAACGATATTAAACGAATTGAAAACACCATCGCCGAATACCTGCAAACCATCGAACGGCGGAAAACGGAAATTGAACAAATCGCCGAAAACGAGGTAAAAATAAACGAAAAATCAAAGATCAATCGCAAAGAACAGGAAACGATCTGGGAGCTGCGCGACAAGCTGGAAAACAAACGGCGCAAGATTGAGGACGCCTATCAACAGGCCAAGGACAAAATATTACAGTTAGAAGATCAAACTAAAAAATACAGAAGACAGCACGACTCTTCCCTGGAGCGAGCCCGCGGTTTGGAATTGCAAATCAATGAAAACAAGATCAAAGCGGAGCAATTAAGGGAAATGATTTTAAAAGAATATGCCGAGGATATCGAAATCGGCATCCCTTACGAAGGTATAAACGAACAAGAAAGTGAAGAACGCATAGAAACGTTGCGTCTTCGCATTAAAAATATGGGGCCTGTAAACCCGCTGGCCGTTCAGGAATATGACAAAGAAAAAGAGCGTCTTGAGTTTTTGACCAAACAAAGAGACGACCTGCTCAAGGCCGAAAAATCGCTTCTGGATACGATTGACAAAATTAACAAAACCGCGCGCAGCCAGTTTCTGGAAACCTTCACCACTATAAAAAGTAATTTTGAGAAGGTTTTTAAATCATTTTTCGAAAACGGCGAAGGCACATTAAATCTTTCGGAACACGATGATCCTCTGGAAGCGGATATTGAGATATCCGTCCGTACAAAGGGAAAGCGTCTGCAAACCCTTTCCCTTCTTTCCGGTGGCGAAAAAACACTAACGGCAATATCCATACTTTTTGCGATCTATCTTGTAAAACCCAGTCCGTTTTGTATATTGGATGAGGTGGATGCGCCGCTCGATGATGTTAATATAGGCAGGTTTACCGAAGCATTGAAAACCTTTTCCAATAATACGCAGTTCATTGTTGTTACCCATAACAAACGAACCATGGAAGCCGCTGAAACGCTCTACGGTGTAACTATGGAAGAAGAAGGCGTATCCAAATTGGTTTCCGTTAAATTTAGCTGATAAAGGAAGAAATATGCGCTGGTTACTTTTATTATTATCGCTCCCTTTGCTTGTCCTGGGGCAAATCCGTTACATACCGGTATATGCCGATTATGCTTCATTTTGTTCCACGGACAGCACCGTTTATCTGGAAATTTATGTTTCCGTTTATCAGGGGAATTTAACCTATCTTCCCGTAAAAAATGGTATAGGGTACGAAGCAAATTTTTCCCATCAGGTATCTATTATTCGAGATGGGAAAGTGGTCGAAACATTCCAAAGGAAATACCGGAACGCCACGGAAGATACGTCAAAGGTGGCGCAATACAATCAATTTGTGGATATTTTTAAGGCGGAACTTCCCTATGCGGATTATTCGGCTAAAATCGAGACCATTGATCAACAATCTTCCCTGCGCGGCGAGTATATACTGGATATAAAATCTATCCACCCTACCGATAAAATCTACCTCTCGGATATTGAATTCTGTAGCGAAATTTCTCGTGACACAACAAAAAACACTTTTTTTAAAAACAATCTAAGAGTAGTACCTAACCCGAGGCGGGTATATGATATTCTTCATCCGCTGTTATTTTATTATGTGGAACTGAACAATCTGCCTTTTGAACCGGGGATGACTAAGGGCTATGAATTTTCATATACAATCACAAATACCAAGGGCGATACAATCAAGAGAAAAGCTCCCGTTCAGAAAAAGATCGTAAATAACCGTCAGGCGGAAATCGGCGGGCTTAATGTTATGGCCTTACCGAAAGACGTGTATTTTTTCAATATCACCATAAAAGACCTGCAAACGGATGAGATTTCTACCACCAGACGTAAATTTTATGTTTTCAAACCGACGCGTAAAAAAGAACAGGCGGTTGCGGCAAATACTACGCTTCCCGACATTGATCCCATTTACACCGACATGACCCACGATCAACTGCAAGAAGAATTTGATATGGCGCGTTATATAGCTTCGAAAAAGGAAGAACACGTTTTTGACAACCTGGAAAACGATCAGGCGATGCGTAAATTTTTAACCGATTTCTGGCGGCGAAAAGACAAAGAGAAATTTTTACCCTTCGGAAGCAGCCGCAATACGTATCTGCGGTATGCCGCTTACGCTAACGATAACTTTGGGTATATGGGTAAAAAAGGCTGGAAAACGGATCGTGGAAGGGTTCTTATGATGTATGGTGAGCCCGATGAATTTGAACGGTTCCCGAACACAATGAATATGGTACCCTATGTGATATGGCGGTATCACAGCCTCGAAGGCGGCGCGATCTTTGTTTTTGCAGATTTAACAGGATTTGGGGAATACAGACTGGTGCATTCTACATATAGAATGGAAATTCAGAATCCGGATTGGCAGCAACAGATCCAACAAGGCAATACGCGCGAGATTAACGGTTTTCAGGGCTTTTAAGAAGATGATCTTTCCGGAAAATCATACGACCAGCGTTTCTTATCCCGGAAATCTTCGCCCCAATGCAGTTTGTTACGTAACGTATCGTAAAAGGAATGCGATTTCATCCGTACAAGCCTGGCATAAAAGTGGGCTTTACTGATCATAAACGAGCTGCCGGTGGGAAAACTGTGTACCTTTTCCCCGTCTCTGAAGATATTTATCTCTTTATATTCCGTATGAACCTGTATTTTAATTTTACTGGTATCGGGTATAACAACCGGGCGGTTGGTTAAAGAATGCGGACAAATGGGATTGATAACAAACACTGCCGTCTGAGGAATAACAATCGGTCCGCCGGCAGAAAGCGAATAACCGGTTGAACCGGTTGGCGTGGAAACAATCAAAGCATCAGCGATATATGAATTGAGCAGATTATCATCTACATGCGTGTCTATTTCGATCACTCTGGAAAATCCGGCCTTATCAAAAACGATGTCGTTTAAGGCATAAAATACCGAGTTGGCTCCTTTCACTTCACATTTCAGTAGAATCCGATCCTCTATATACGCCTCGTTGTTGAGATAGGCTTCGAGGTGTTCAACAATTAAATGCGGAGAGGTTTCGGCCAGGAATCCCAGTCCGCCCAGGTTCACACCCAAAATCGGTGTCTGCTTCGAATTTACCGTATGAACCAACCTTAAAATCGTGCCATCGCCGCCCAAAGTGATGATCATCTCTGCTTCCCGGAGCAACTCTTCTTCCGTAACGACAGGTAATTTGGGATAGACTTTTTTCACATACGGGGAATCATACGTGCATAAGACGAAACGAACCGGTAAAATAGTTTGTTCTACCCAGTCTGCAAGACGTTTTAATGAATCTTCCACGTGTTCTTTTCTGGGATTTACTATAATTCCGATGCAGCGATCATCGTCGGTCTTCAAGACATTTCTCCGTCAGGGGTGAATTTACTCGTCAAGCAAATTAAGTTGAAACGAACCGTCGTCTTTTTTTTCCAGTTTTTTAACTTTCTTCTCCGCCTCGTTCAACGTATCCATACAGAATCTAACCAATTGTTCTCCTTCTTCAAAAACTTTTATGCTTTCTTCCAAAGGAATTTCCCCGCTTTCCAGTTTATTCACGATTTCTTCAAGACGCTGTAATGCGCTTTCAAAAGCCAGCTTTTTTTTTGTCACTGTAGACTCCTTCCAAAACGGCAATGATTTCTATTAAAACAGAGATCCATTATTCTTCGCTCTGAACGTTTTTTACCTCGCTTAATATGCTGCCTTTAAATACTTCGGTTTTTATCTGGTCGCCGGTTTGCGCTTGTGCGGCAAGACGAATGATTTTTCCATTCCGGTACGTAATACTATACCCGCGTTCCAGCACTTTTTTCGGATTCAAATTGGCTAAACGCAGATTTAACTGAATTATATATTCTTTTCGTGCGTTAACAGTATTCTGAAAGGCGCGGTTCATACGGGCATGCAATTCATCCACCTGTATAGAAAACTGGCGGATACGGTCTTCCGGCTGGCGAAATCCGTAACTGCGGCGAATACTGTTCAGACGTTCATAATAATATTCTATTTTTTGATGAATCGCTCTGCTCAAGCGGGATTTATAATCCAGAAGAAGTGCCCGAACATCGGCAGCTTCCGGCCAAACCAATTCTGCGGCGGCGGATGGAGTGGGCGCCCTTAAATCGGCCACAAAATCGGCAATCGTGAAATCAATTTCGTGTCCGACGGCAGATATAACGGGAATATGTGATTCATGGATAGCCCGGGCCACTTCTTCTTCGTTAAAAGCCCACAGGTCTTCCAAAGACCCGCCGCCCCGCCCGACAATAAGCACATCCACCTGTCCGTATTCGTTAAATTCACGAATGGCTTCGGCAATGTCCCTGGCGGCGCCTTCTCCCTGTACTTTGGTCGGCCGAAGTATAATTTCCGTTTGAGGCGCCCGCCGGCGCAGCACCTGAATCATGTCCCGGACGGCCGCTCCGGTTTCGGACGTTACAATGCCGATGCGTCGCGGATATTGCGGCAGGGCTTTTTTATTTTTCTCATCAAAAAGTCCTTCAGCCAGTAGCTTGGCTTTCAATTCTTCAAATTTTTGCTGCAACTGCCCCACCCCGCCCGGCATCATCCGGATAATATCAATCTGATAGCGGCCGGATTTCTCGTATAAACGGATGTTACCGAGCACCTGCACCTGCATACCATCCTCCGGATCGAATGTGAGGGAAAGAGTACGGCTTTTCCACATCACAGCGGAGATCTGGGCGTTCTCATCTTTTAGGGTAAAATAATAATGGCCGGAATAATGTGCCTTGAAATTGGATATTTCACCTTCCAGCCAGATGGTGGGTATGTTTTCTTCGATCAGCAGTTTAATAATCCGCGTTATTTCGCTAACCGAATAAACTTTTTCTGATGCCATATTACCTGATTGCAGGGATGGATAAAAAAAGGTTCATCCGAGAATGAACCTTTTTACATTAACGATTCTTCTTTTTATGACGGTTCTTTCTCAGCCGTTTCTTTCTTTTATGTGTGGCCATCTTGGCGCGTTTTCTTTTCTTACCGCTTGGCATACTAAAACTCTCCGTATTGTTTATTATTTATAAATTCATCTGTTGTTTTACCTGTTCAACAAAACTCTGTGCATTTTGCGCTTCGCGTGATTGGGGGTATTTTTTTATGAGCTGATCCCAATAATAAATCGCTTTATCCATCTGATTTAAATTATAGTACACGATACCGATATTATAGAGGCCTTGTTTGTGGTCAGGTGCTACTTTTAGTGCCTGATGCATAAAGGTCAGGGCGGAATCCCCCTGGTTGATGTTAAAATACGACACGCCCAAATCGATCAGAACGCTGGTATTGTTTGGCTCAATATTCAGGGCTCGTTTATAATACCCGATGGCTTGATCAAACTTACCGACATCAAAATACAAATTGGCAAGCTGCACTACACTCTGTACATCGTTCGGATTGGCGTTCACCTTTTCTTTGAGAGCGTTTACCTGAGCCATGGCCTCTGCCGGAGGAGCCGCTTGTTGAGCAGAAGCACTTTGGCCTGCGCCGCCCTTTGCCGATCCGGCAATTTTTTCCCGCAAGATGGTTCTGTTATCATTGAGGATCAACAGAACGATAACCAGCGCTATAATAAAGGCGCCGGCAATATATATATATGAGTTGAGCGGCTGGGGATGATCTTGTTTCTTTGCAGAAATTTTCTTGTCTTTCTGCTGCTTTTGCGAAGAGCGTTTGCGGGTTAAGGCAGAACCGCATTCGATACAAAATCGGGCGTTATCCGGATTTTCCGTCCCACATTTATTACAAATCTTTGCGATTGTATTGTTCTCCAAGTTTTATTTATCGTAGATAAATTAAAGAATTCAAGTTTAAAAAATATATAAATTAAAGTCAATTCTAATTACTGCTTATACGCAGCTTATCACCGGGACGGATTCGGGAGGTTCGCATATTGTTGAGCTCTTTAAGCTGTTTAATAGAGAGGTTGTATTTCCTGGCAATATCCCAAAGGGTATCACCGCGTTTCACAACATAATACATTGAAGGATCGATATCTTCTTTGATTTTCACTCTTTTTTTGGCTTGCGCTTTCATTTCGGAAAGATTTTCCGGAACCCAAATGGCCAGTTCCTGCCTGGGATAAATATGCTGTCCGTAATACAGGCCGTTCCAGGCTCGGATTTTACTGGCTCTGGTGTTGTATATTTCCGCAATTTCCCCGAGCGTATCTCCCGGTTTTACGCGATAGATGATTTTTTTATGGCCGGGTACATTTTTTACAACCCGCGGCTTGCTTCGTTTTTTAGCCGTAGAATGGGTCCGGCTCTTAGGTGAATAGGTATAATAATGACTTTTATTTTGTGGTACAGGAATCAATAAATAATCTCCAGCCCGGATAAAACTTCCCCGGATCCGGTTTGTGGATTTTATTACCGCCATACTGGTATGATATTTTTGCGCGATCGTAGAAAGCGTCTCGCCGGGACGAATGCGATGCCGCACCCAGGATCGTTTTTTGCTATCGGGTATTTTGGCGTATTCTTCCTTAAATTTTTGCCGGGTTCCCTCAGGAAGGTAGAGTGTAAAATTTTTGACTCCCGGCGGCGTTACCCAGCGCAGCACCGCAGGGTTTATTTCTTTTATATAGGCATACGTAGTATCCACTATTTTTGCTATTACATTTAAATCAACCGATTCCGAAATAAGGACGGTATCCACACGGATGGGTTCCAGCTTTTCCACGGTAAATCCGAATTGAGCGGGGTTTTCCGCAATTATGGCCGCTGCCAGAAAGGTGGGCACATAATTTCTGGTTTGCCTCGGCAAACGTTTCAACTTCCAGAAATCTCTGGATTTATACCGGCGGATGTTATAATCCACTTTACGCGGATTGCAATTATAGCCCGCCAGAGCCAGGTACCAATCACCAAAGCGTTCGTATAGCTCGGCCAGGTGTGTAGCTGCTGCAATGGTGGATTTTATCACATCTCTGCGTTCATCAAACCACCAGTTGTTGCGCAACCCATAATACCGCCCGGTAGCGGAGATAAACTGCCACATCCCGACGGCACGGGCGTAAGAACGCGCCTTGGGATTGAAGCCGCTTTCGATCATAGCTATATACATCAGCTCCGAAGGCAGATTCTTTTCTTCCAGAACCTCTTTTATAAGTTGTTCGTACCTGCCGCTGCGACGCAGCCATTTTGTAAATACGACCCTGCCTTTGGTCTGAAAATATTTGATGGCCAATCTGACTTTATCGTTTACGGTAATGGGAAATCCGCCCAGCGAGTCTATTACCGTACCGCTGCCATACAACACCGAATCCGGGAAAAACCGTTCTTCCAGATCGGTAATGTCTTCGCGGATTTCTTCGGCCTCGGGCGTTACGGTTGTTTGCAGATAGATGCGTTCATACTCATCGGAAAGGTCTTTGAACATCGAATCGAATTCAATCCAATGCTGCAGAGTTAAACGGTCGGACTCGGAAAATTGCGAAACAATTTCGAAGGCGGTATTAAAATAGATTTCCGCGCCCAGCGTATCGCCATCGGCTAACGAGGCTTTGGCAAAACGATAAAAGCGGAAAACCGAATCAATTTTTACGCTAAAGGCGTCCGATACCCAGAGCTGATCCGGCATGTTTTCGGGCAAATCCTGCGGCGTCGATGTCGATTCTTCTTTAACCATTTGGCGTGAACAGCCGAAAACCAGAACAATGCCTGTTACCAGAGTAAGCAATCCTTTGTATTTCATCATATCCCGAATATCTATCCTTAATACCCTATGATTGTATTTTATTTAATATCCCTGTGGTAGAACGGCCCGGTACCAAAGGAATCGTTAACACGCTGCCGCCCCGCGCTTCCACTATTTCTCTGCCTACTATTTCTTCGACCGCATAATCACCGCCTTTAATCAAATAGTCGGGTTGAACGCGTTTAATAAGTTCCAGCGGTGTGTCCTGTTCAAAAATACACACGATGTCAACCGATTCGAGACGTGAAAGGATAAACGCCCGATCATCCTGGCCAATATAAGGGCGTCCTTCGCCTTTAAGACGATTCACCGAGGCATCCGAATTGAGCCCAACCACCAGATAGTCAGCGTATGTTTTGGCTTTTTCCAAATATTCCACGTGGCCGCGGTGCAAAATATCAAAACAACCATTGGTGAAAGCAATGCGCACCGAACTGTCCCGGCGTAGTTTCCGGATAAACGAGGCAATTTCATCAAATCCGATAATCTCTTTCAACGCTCCCACTCCTCAATTTCCTTTTGCAGACGTTGCCTTTCTATGGGAACGATGCCCACCTCTTCGCAAACAATCCCTGCCGCGTAATTAGCCAGACAGGCCGCTTCCAGCGCTGTTGCTCCGCCAACCAATGCGGCGGTCATGGTGCTGATTACCGTATCGCCGGCACCGGATACATCGGCCACTTTACGCGTTTTAGCGGGTATGCGATATTTTTCATCCTTCGCTCCGAAAAGAGCCAGTCCCTTTGCCCCCAAAGTGAGAAGAACATAACGTGCTTTTAATTTTTGAAGCAGCTCGGCCCCGGCTTGGTCCACATCTGCATCGTTGTCGATTACACGGGCCAGAGCCTGTGAGGTTTCTTTTATATTGGGCTTAAAAACGGTCGCTCCCGAATACTCAAGAAAATGAACAAATTTTGGATCAACGGAAGAAATGAGACCGTGTTCGTTAGCTAATTGAATGGTTGATTGAATGACGCGTTTGGAAAGCAGGCCCTTGTTATAATCTTCCAGAATAACGGCATCGGCGTCCGGTAACATCTCGGAAATAGTCTGTATGATTTTTTCTTCGAGGGCGCCGCTGATATAGGCCGTATCCTCCCGATCGACGCGCGCCAGATGCTGGTTATCTCCGATGATCCGGGTTTTTACCGTTGTTACCCTTTCTTCCACCTGAACGAGGCCGTCGGCGGACATACCCGATTCATTCATCAGGCGTATAAATTCGTTACCGGGACGGTCTTTGCCTATAATGCCGATGAGCAAAGGCTGGCAGCCCAATGTGCGAATATTGAGTGCTACGTTGGCCGCTCCCCCGAACCGCAAAGATTCATTTTCAATTTCCACTACCGGTACCGGCGCCTCAGGCGACAACCGGGTAACGTTTCCCCACAAATATTCGTCGATCATTAAATCGCCGATTACTAAAATGCGTTTGTCGGTAAAACCGTTAAGGATTTCGCTTAATCGTTCTTTCTCAAATGTGATCAATCCGCCTCCGTATCGGGAGTTTTTTCCGGTTGGGTTGCTTATTTTGTTTTATGCGTCAGGTCTGTTGTTTACTTTAAACGGAATCCGGATATAAAAGGTGGTCCCTTTTCCCGTTTCCGATTCGAAATCGATTTTTACTCCATACGGCGATAATATATTATGCACCAGACTCAATCCCAGGCCGGTCCCAACCGGATGGTTGGGACGGATAATGGTTTCCTCATCAGGATTTGAAGGTTTTGTGGTAAAAAAGGGTTCAAAAACATGCGCCTTTATATCCTCCGGGATGCCGCAGCCCGTATCGCTGATAGACACCACAACAGTTTTGTTATCCATATATGTTCTCACGGTTAGGAGTTTTTCCTGCGAATCATACATGGCATCTATGGCATTTTGAATGATATTTAAAATGCTTTGCGAAAAATCGCTGTAAATTCCTTCGATTTTGGGCAGGTTTTCACCCGGAATAAATACCTTCTTAATTTTATGTTTGTAAAACAAATTCGCGTTCAGAAACTCAAGCTCCTGATTTAATAGTTCATTTATATCCAGTTCCGTGAGCTCTTTTTCCTGTTCTTTTTTGCCTTTTATAATCAAATTTTGGATCAGTTTATTCATGCGCCTGGTTTGGGCCAGAATTTTATCCACTTCTTCCAATTCCGGATGCTTAAGCTGTAGCAGTTCGGCGTTGCCCTGGATTACAGCGATTGGCGTATTCAAATTATGAGCAATTCCAGCGGCCAGCTGACCGATGGCGGCTAATTTATGCTCATTCATTAATTCCAGTTCCAGCTGCTGCTGGCGGAGTTTGGCGTTTTGTTCCTCTGTAGCGTCAATGATAATCCCTTCTACGGCCTCTTTACCCTGAAAAAAGATAGGTCCCGCCCATATTTTCAAATGGCGCGTTTTTCCTGACGAAGTCCGGGCTTCAAATTCCATATCCGCGGTTTTGGTTTCGGAAAAATGGGTATTATCCAGCAGATGTTGAAAAAGGCTGTTCGCATCCGCGTTTATGAAATCGGAAAGGGATTTTTTATCTAACATATCCTCGGGCCGGCATTCCAATATTTCGCAAAATTTACGATTCACATATTTAAAGACGTTGTCCTGCATAATAAAAACACCGGCCAAAGACTGTTCCACCAGGTTCTGATACTTGGATTCGGATTCGCTTAAAGCAGCCGCTTTCTGTTCTACGAGTTTTTCCAGTTCCTGTTGATATAAATTTTTCTGACGCTCCAAAGATTCTTTTTCTTCTTCCAGATAGTTCTTCATAATAGCGTTGCGAACTACCTGTAATAACTGGCTGTTTTTAAAGGGTTTTACCAGATAGTCAAAAACGCCCAGTTGAACGGCCTTCCGGGCCAGTGCGATATCCGAACTTCCGGTAATAAACACAAACTGTGATTTACAACCGGTTTTCTTGGTTTGCTGGACAAAATCAATACCACTGATGTCCGGTAAAAAGATATCTACCAGAATTACCGCATAGGTATGTTTTTTTAAGAAGGATTCCGCTTCCAGGCCGCTGCCGCAATGATCCACCTGATAATTCTCTTTTTCCAAAAAAGCGCTCAGGGTATCCCGGATATCGGCGTCATCATCCAATATAAGGATTCTATGCATTCTGTCTTTGCCCGATCAATGATTTTATAAGCCGTTTGACCAGTTTGCCTACAAATTCCAGCAGGATAAACAGTAAAAGCGTTATGATGAAAATATAATATAAAACTTGAGTCAATTTATCCAGTACAATCGAATTAAATTCCGGCAGAACCACCACCGATATGGCAGTTACGCCCACAATCCAACTCATTATCCGTGTAATCAATTTATAAATCTTTTCAACTTCATCGATCTCTTCATTTTCAGTCTTTATAGCAGCCGGTTCTTCCTGTGCAGCTAATTTCTTATTTCTACTCTTTTTACCCATAATATTCCCGTATTTAATATCCGTTCACTTTTCCGTTACCTCTGGGATCAGCCCAACCTTGCCAATTTTTTGAGTGATTGGCGCGCATTAAACCGTTGGCGATCCCTATTGTACGCATTTTTTGTAATTTGTATCCCCTTATTTTCAACAGATTTTCCGTATCCCGGCTAAAACCGCTGTCCTCAAGAAAGATCACATCCGGCTGCCACTGGTGATGAAAACGGGGGGCTTCAATCGCCTGCCGGATATTCATTCCAAAATCGATAACATTGGATATAACCTGCGCAACCGTTGTTATAATCCGTGAGCCGCCAGGCGAACCGATTACCATAAAGAGCGAGTCATTTCTGGTAACAATGGAAGGCGTCATTGAGCTTAACATACGTTTTTCCGGTTCTATGGCGTTTGCCTCATTGCCCAACAGACCAAACATATTGGGCACACCCGGTTTAACGCTAAAATCATCCATCTCGTTATTCAGCAGTACACCCGTACCCTCTATAACAACTTTCGAACCGAAATTACCGTTTATGGTGTAAGTGCTGGAAACCGCGTTGCCCCAGCGATCTACGATGGAAAAATGCGTGGTTTGCGGAGATTCGCCGGTCAGTTGATTCATACTGAGCAATGAATCGGAATCACCGGCGCCAAACCAATTTATTCGTGCGATGCGTTTTCGGGTGTACGGTTTGCTAATTAGTTTTTCCACCGGAACATCCACAAAATCCATATCGCCTAAAAAACGGGCACGGTCGGCGTAGGCAAAACGGGCTATTTCGGTAAAAACCCGGATATGATCGGCGCTATTGTGTCCCAGCGCTTGTAAATCATACGGTTCAACTCCGTTGAGAATCTGCGCCAAAACAATACCTCCGGAGCTGGGCAGCGGCATCGAATGCACTTTGTAACCGCGATAGTCTATTTCAATGGGGTCGCGCCAAACTGCTTCATAGCGGTTCAGGTCTTCCCGGGTAATAAGTCCGCCGTTTTTCTGCATATCCTGCTCAAAGAGCAGGGCCGTTTTGCCTTTGTAAAAGCCATCTGCGCCCTGTCGGGCGATTCGTTTTAATGTGGCGGCCAAATCTTTCTGTATAAACCGATCGCCTTCTTTATACAGAGAATCCGGACCTTCTTTCAGGAATATTTTACGAGATGAAGGAAACCGGGCGAAGTCTTCGGCATAAGCGCGCAAAGCACCGGCAAGATATTCGTCGATAATAAACCCCTGCTCCGCCAGTTCAATGGCCGGTTGAAGGAGCTGGATCCACTCCAGTTTTCCGAATTTCCGATGTATTTTCCAGAGTCCGGCTACCGTTCCCGGAACACCTCCGGCCAAATAACCAAGCAGACTGGCATTTTCGAGAATATTCCCTTCCTCGTCCAGATACATATTTCTACCTGCTTTGAGCGGGGCTTTTTCTCTATAATCCAGAGCATACACATCATTATCCGCATCTCTGTATATAATGAATCCGCCGCCGCCGATGTTGCCCGCTTGCGGATAGGTAACGGCCAGTGCAAAACCGACCGCCACGGCAGCATCAACCGCATTACCGCCTTTCTGCAGTACATCAGCACCGATATCGGCCGCATAAGGCTCGGGCGCAACTACCATGGCCTGCGAAAATTTTACAGGACGGAATGAGCGGGAAAAGGTTTCTTTGCCTGGTATGGCAATGCAAACCAGTAGTACCCAAAATGTATATATTCTCATTTTGTTTTGCTCAGGATGGTTAGCAGGTCTTTTTCCAAAAGATCGTTGGGGGTTTCAACAATTCGCCCTATTTCTTTATCGTTTTGATAGAAAATGAATGTGGGCACCCGTTCTATCTTGAGGCGATCGGTTAGATCATTTTCCAGTTTCAGCTTTCGGTTCACAGCGTACAGCTGCAGCGAAAGCTTATTTTGCAGATTTGCCTGTTGTATGATCTTGAAAAAGTGCGGCACCTCTCTTTCACTGTCGCTGCACCAGGTTCCCAGGAAGATATCTACTTTGTACCGGCCATTGACGCTTTTTAAAGCTTCTATCGTTGCACTGTCCGGCTGGTAGAAATCTTCTTCGGTTTTCCATTCGGGATAATCAAAATAGAGTTGTTTTTTATCAATGGTTCCAAACAACATTTCAATATCGTCCAGTACCACTTTTTTGGAAGTAAGCTGGCTGGTTTGCTTCGGGGTTTCTTTGGAAGTACAAGAGACCAGAAGCAAAAATATCAATAAACTACTGAACACGAAGCGAATCATTTTGAGTTTCCTTTGCATTAATCGATTTTATCCTTTTACCTACAATTCCCTGCTCCGTTACTTTCAGATATGTGATAACTTGTCCGGGTTTACCCAATATTCCTTCATTTTTTTCATTAATCGTAAAATTAAGTCCGTTGGCCTTACCCACCAAAAATTCCAAAACAGAATCTGCATTCAGGACAATTTGTTCATCTTTTTTTAGCAAGTATTCACTGGTGTCGCTATGATCTTTCACCGCACGCAGCCAGGTTTGTTCTATGGCATTTAAACGGACAGCTACATTCTCTGCCGTAACCGACGGTTTTTTCGTCAAAGCGTTTCGGGTCGAGTCGGCGTGCAGACTGTCCTTATTCGCCACTTCCTTCACCACATCATAAATGGATATTTCTTCAACAGGTTGGTCGGAGGTCAGTTTACCGGTTTCCGAATTAATTACCATAAATCCAATAATAATCAAGACCAGCAGAACAGGCAAGGCAATAAAAAGATTTTTATAGCGGGTAATATCGCTTTTATCCAGTTCCACTGTACGCAGTTTGCGGACGGTGGTAGTTAGTTGCGGTTTAATCTTGCGCCGTTCTTCGCGAAATTCCTTTAAAATCTCTTCTTTTTTCGCCTCACTCAGCTTAAGGAATGACAAATAGGTCTGAAAAAAGAGTTTATCATACACATCCGGTACGGCGCTAAGATTACCCGATTCCAAAGCTTCCAGATACTGAAGCTGAATCCGGCTTTTTTTGGCAATCTCTTTCAGAGATAAATTCTGCTTTTCACGTATCTGTTTTACTTTTTCAAATACGTTTGTCGGGCTTGTTTGTTCTTCCATAAGGATTAAAACACCTCAAAATCTTTAATGCGCATTTGAATGGTTGTTTGACCGTTCCAGTAAGTTTCGTCTAAAACATAAGCACAGTTCAGTTGCCGGTGCGGTTTTCGCATTTCGTCGGCATGGCTTCCCAAATTATAACCAATGGCGTCAATAACCACATCGCCCTGTTTGCATTTAAGTTTTAGATGGTTGTTGCCCACCACGGTTATGGGACCGTAAGTAAGCAGGTTATACGTGGCAAAAACCGGCCGCATATTGCCGGGCCCAAAGGGCGCCATTGTTTTTAACCCGCTAAAAAAACCGGCGTTAAACTGATCGAAATTGATTATAGCATCGATATCCAGCTTGGGTATCAAATCTTTCATCTCAAACTTTCCTTCGGCCAGCAAATTTATCGCCGCATCAAACTCCTCAATACGCTCGGGCTCGATGGTTAGCCCGGCAGCAAAACGGTGCCCTCCGTAGGTAAGTAAATGATGATCCAGTTTTTGGAAAGCGCTGTAAATATCAAAATTCGGAGTGGAACGCGCCGATCCCTTTCCAACACCGTCCTGTATGGAAATAAGTACCGTAGGGCGATGGAATTTTTCCATGAGCCGGGAGGCCACAATTCCAATAACGCCGGGATGCCAGTTCTCTTTGGCTAAAACAATGACCCGTTTTGTATCCAAATCAATCCGATCGCGTATCAACGCCTTTGCTTCTTCAAATGTTTCCACATCGATATCTTTGCGCGCCCGGTTTTCCTTTTCCAGAATGCGGGCGATATTTTTACCCTGTTGCAGACTTTGCGTCGTAAGAAGATGAACCGCTTTTTTGGCGCTCGAGATTCTACCCACGGCATTCAGCCGGGGAGCCAATATAAACACAATGGTATTAACGCTCAACTCACGTCCCAGTAAACCGCAATTTTCGAGCAAAGCGAATACGCCGGGCCTGGGATTGCTGTTAAGCATTGCCAGTCCGTGCTTGACGAGTATGCGGTTTTCATCCAGCAGCTGCACAATATCTGCGGCAGTTCCCACGGCAACCAGATCCAGATATTGATAAGCAAAATCCTTGTTAAAGCCCAATCGTTCCGTTATGGCCTGCAATAATTTAAAAGCCACCCCGCAGCCGGCCAGTTCTTTATACGGATAGCTGCACCCCTTCACTTTGGGGTCCAAAATAGCGACGGCATCGGGCAGCGAGCCGGCCGGTTCGTGATGATCGCAAATGATCACATCCATGCCCTGTTCCCGGGCATAATCGACCTCTTTTAGAGCCGTGATGCCGCAATCGACCGTTATGATGAGAGATACATCCCTTGCTTTGGCCTTCTGAATTCCTTTTTCCGAGACGCCGTATCCTTCTACAAAACGATTGGGTATAAAAAAGGACACTTTACCGCCCATGCGGAACAAACCATCGTATAAGATAGATACAGCGGTAACGCCATCCACGTCGTAATCGCCGTAAATAAGTATATTTTCACCGTCCTTGAGGGCTTTAATAATTCGATCCACAGCGGTTCCCATCTGGGAAAAAAGAAAGGGATCGTACAAGCTTTCCAGGTCCGTATCAAAATATTTTTGTATTTCCTGCGTTGTCCGGATTTGGCGGTTATAGAGGATGGAAGCGATAATGGGATGGAGTTGATAGGATTGGCTGATTTCTACTATTTTTTTATCATCTGTTTTTTTGGGTAAATTCCACTGATAAATCATGGCCGCTCCATAAAAAAACAGATCCAAACCGAACAAATAAGCCGAATTCTGTACCCGACAAGCAGGTGATGGTCATTTATCTGAACCGTCTGTTGCCAGCCGGCTTGAGCGACCTACCCCGAAGTGTGTTCCTTAAAGGAACGCGCACCGAGCTGTGCGCACCCGCCGAAGCGGGATTCCTTCTTTACTTGGTCTTGCATCGAGATGGGTTTATCTACCTTTGCATTTCTGTACCCGTTAAAGGTATTCCCGAAGGAACAAAGTGGTGAGCTCTTACCTCGCCTTTTCACCCTTATCCCGCCGAAGCGGGACGGTATGTTTTCTGTGACACTATCCGTCTGCCGGAAAGGCAGCCCCGGATTTTTCCGGGATCTCTGCTCTCTGATGTTCGGACTTTCCTCCCCGTCTGCCTGAAAACAGCGGAGCGACCACCTTGTTCGGTTTGGATCTATTTTTAGATTATTTTACTCGTTCGGTTCGAACCACACCAGTATTCTACCGCAAAATTCGCAGGTGTAAATCTTTTCCATTTTTTTGATTTCCACCACTTTTTGCGGAGGAATATAGGAATAACAACCGCCGCAGGTGCCGTTCTGAATACGCGCTATCCCCTGCCCGCCTCGGGCCTTGCGCACCATTTCATACGTTTTTATAATTTCCGGATTGGCTTTATTCAGAATGATTTCACGTTCCTGCAGAAGCAAATTTTCCTCTTCGGCTGTGGCTGACATTTTTGATTTTAACTCAACCGTATTTTCTTCCAGTTCCGCTTCCAGTTTTTCAACTTCTTCTTCCAACTCTTTAATCTTATTGTTAAGATTTTCTATTTTGTCGGTAACTTCCAATAATTCGGTTTCGCTTTTTTCTAACTGCGCCTTTGCCGAATCGGTTTCCAGAGTAATAGCGTCATATTCTTTATTTGTTTTAACCTGATAGAGCTGCTCTTCATATTTTTCCAACTTATTTTTGGATTCCTCTATGATCAGTTCCAGCTCCCGTACCCGAACTTTGGAATCTTTCAGCTCATTGTTGTATTCTTCGAGCGCCTGCTTCTTTTCGTCGAGCTTCTGATTCAAATCTTCTACAATTAACGGTAAATCGCCCCGTTCTTCCATCAATTCATCCAGTCGATTATCCAGTTCCTGCAGTTCGATTAAACCGTACAAAACTTTTTGCACCGTACCAACCTCCTAACTTAAGAATAAAAAAAGAGTGCATCCGTCTGCCGGAATGCACTCTTTTCCAAACCTGAAAATTTGTATTTTAAGAGAATGACTTTACTTCTCATTGTTTCCTGTATTTTTTAATGAGTGGGCCCACAGGGACTCGAACCCCGGACCAGCCGATTATGAGTCGGCTGCTCTAACCAACTGAGCTATGGGCCCAAATTGCTTTAATTTCAGTTCGAAAATTTATAGAAATCACCTTATAAAATCAAATTTATTTTACGCTTGTTCACACACTAATTTCCGGATAAAGGCATCGGAAAACAGATGTTCTATATTTTTTTCATATATTAAAAATGCAGATATATTCTTCTTGGCCGTCGGCCTGAAAATACTGTAAAAATCCGATTCCCCGATTACTTCCGTTTGCGCCTTTAACTCCCTCTCAACAACAAAGATAAAGTGGCTTCTGTTCCATTCAATTTTATCATGGTCTCGAAGAAGCGGCCGGAAACCGAGCCGTTTTTTAACGGTGTTTTTTATCTCTTTGACAAGCGTCTCATTTCGAAAATCGCAATAAATAACCATTTTGTATTTAAGCAGCCCGGTTGGCGTGTCCACGAAGCGCCGTGCATACCCGCCGGTTTGCACAATCGGGATATCCAGAGGGGTGCATTTTCTGCCGGTGATCCTGATCCGCTCTAAATCGCTAGTGACTGGTATGGATTCCGCTAAAGATTGGTTTAAGCCCATCATCGTGGATGAAGGCAACGCGTTTCGGGATACATTACAGGATTCTTTAAGCAATCCGTTAATGTCCAGGCCAAAACCGCGTAAATACACCCGTTTCATCGCTGTGCTGAGTTTCTGTGTTTTGTTTCCGTATGCGTCACAGAGGTTAACGATAAACCGGCCCGGATTTCTATCCGCTTTAAGATATACTTTCTGGTATATGCCCTCTTGTGCGGATATTTCCTGTTCCCCAATTTTTATGCGCGCCTTTTTATCGTAAAACCGGACGATGATCTGAAAACGGCGTTTCTTAAGCAGAAATCGCAGACGCCAACTATTGCTTCGCAATTCGATTTTTCGCCAGACAAGGGGTATGTGAAGGCGCTTATCTTGTTCATAAAGATACACGGCCTTCAGCGGTAATTTGTCGAGTGGCGGACGATAAAATAGCGGTTCAATCCTGATATCCCTGCCTTCATCGGTAAAAATTATACTTACCTGTTTGTCAATCCGTAAAAACCTGTTTCCGGTGAACGTAATGTGGGAATAAACGGTATCTGCGAATCGGCTTATTTTAAACACAAAGCGGGGATGAATTAAATGCAAACGGTTGGCCTGCCCCGTTCCACTCTGCAATTGTACACTTGGCCCGTTCGTATGGAAAAGAATTTGTCGGTTTAATAAAAACAAAGCGTTGAACAGACGCTGGTTTAATCCGGATAGATTTTTCTCTACCTGCATCGCCAGCCGTTCAGCCCAAATAAAATTATAGCGGAGCGCCAGCAACGCAAAGGCAATGTACTCGTTCGGGCTTCGGCGTATCGATTCACTCAGGAATAATTCCCGTGCAGGTACGGAAACACTTTCCCATTTTTTTTGAAGATTTTCCGCTATGCTTTCTTCGTAAATGGGCTTGCCGAATAGATATGACGTTAAAAAAAAGTCCTCATTGGAAACCTCAACCGAATTTACAACCTCCTCCGTAGTCAATTTTCCTTTGAGTATTTCAAAACGCGCACGGCAGAGGACCATTTCATTATGTTCCGGGCGGGATAGGCGATGAAATTTGTCCCATTCATCCATCCAGCCAAAATAGAGGTATAATTCCTGAAGCCAGATTACCGTTTCGATTGAATCGTTATCTTTAATCTGTACGGAACGATCCGAACCGATCAAGGCTGACAATCCGGCCCAGATACGATCCAGTTTCATCATAATATCCAGATTTTGTACCACAAAACCGACATTGAAGGGATGAATTTTACGCTCATTATTCAAATGGCGTTTTAAAAATGATGGAATCGCTTCATCGGATAAGTTTTCCTTTTCATTCGCAATGAGGATGATGCCTTCCGAGGCAGTTTTAAAAAGCAATTTATCGTCAAAAAGTTCCTGTTGCACATCGTTCAAATAAACAATGCGCCAGTTTTCTGCCGCTTTGACCGATAGCATCACGGGATTAGCAGGACTATTATGCCTGATGGTAATCAAAATAAAGTCTGGGAATTGAATAAAGCGGTAGCAGGTTTGGTCTGTTTCCGGCGTCATCAAATATGCTCTGCTTTGAGGAATCTGGATTCGGCTTATTGCAACGCTGTTTAAAGCTTCGATTTGGAAATGATTCCCGCCCAGTTCCAGACGCCCCTGAGGACAGCCCGGAAAGTCTTCCATAACAGGCCGCTCATCCCGGCCAAATAAATCGTAACCGGTTTGCAGCGCTTCCTGACAGAAGGTATCGATTGCATCTATTATTCTTGCGGCATTCATAACAATATCATTTCAGGAAGGAGAAACCGCCTGTATTAAAACAACAGGCGGCTAATATCCACATAAAGGATCAGAATTATAAATGTAAGTAAAATAGCCATCCCGATTTGCTGGATTTTAATCCGTGCTTTCATGGAAAGCGGCCTTCCCATGGCTCCCTCGATTAGCAGGAAGAACAGATGGCCGCCATCCAGAGCAGGAATAGGCAATATGTTAAAAAAGGCGAGAATGGAGCTTAGTGCGGCAATCAGGTACCATAAACTAACCCACCCCGTTCTGGCAGCATCTCCCGCCATCTTTGCAATCATTATCGGCCCGCCAATGACTTCCGTGGCCGACTTGGCGCCGCTGATCACCCACCATAATCCCCGGATATTGAGATGAATAAGCTGGAATGTATTCTTAACGCCTAAAACGAGCGAGTTGAACAGACCGATATCCCGGTGTTCAAAGTAATAATATATCCCTATGCGGCCAACTTCCTTTGTTTCGCCATTTGGACCTGTTTCGGGAACAGGCTGAGGCGTTATGGTTGCCGACAAAGTATCTTTTCCGCGCAGCCATTTTAATTGCACGGGTTTTCCGGGATAGGCCTGAATTTCCTTGGTAAGTTCCTGCCAGGAGTTAATTTTAACATCGCCTATCTGGATTATTTGATCCCCTTTTTGCAACCCGATCTGTGCTGCCGGCATATCCGGTACAAGATCGCCTACTTTACCGGGGATAAGCGGAGCGATATCCAGCATTTCACCCTGTTTCTGAGAAAACCATTCTCTTTTGTATAGAAGGTCAACACGTTTTCCATCGCGTTCTACCAAAAAATGGATGTCGCTGTTCAGACCATCAATATAAAGACTTTCAATATCTTCCCAGGTGTTTACCTCTTGTCCGTTTACGGCTATTATCCGGTCACCCGGCTTAAAACCGATTTTGGCACCTACCCCGCTATCGGCAACTACGCCAATCGTTGTGTAGGGGCGTATGCGTTCACCCTGAAAAAAATTGAGCAGAGTAAGAATCAGGATGGCCAGAAATAAATTCATTACCACACCGGCGGTTATTATGACGATTCGACGCCAGACCGGTTTGGAATTGAATTCATCTTCCGCTCCGGTCATTTCCGCATCCATGCTCTCATCCAGCATGCCGGCCATTTTTACATAACCTCCTAAAGGAATCGCCCCTACCTGAAAATCGGTCTGACCTATTTTTTTACGGAAAATGGTGGGAGGAAAGCCGATTGAAAACCGTTCCACGCGCACGCCCATCCATCGTGCGGCCAAAAAATGTCCCAATTCGTGAATAATAATCAGTATGCTAAATACAAATATAATCGCTAAAATATTAATCATTTCGTTTACCAAATTAATAGTACATAAAATTTCATTGCTGTCCAGAATAATTTATTATGATAAAAACAGGCATTGTTTTATAAGGAGTTACAACAATAATTAACTTCATTGTCAAATCTACCTGTGCGCCGCGGCGGTCTTGTTCGCCGTGGCGGGCCCATCCGCCAACTCACCCCCTTTAATTCCCCCTCTCTTTTCGACAGGCTGTCGCAGATTCTGATTGAGAGGCAAGGGTAAAATGAGTAAATTTATTGCGATATATTTATAACCATCATAAAAGGTATCCTTATGGGATTTTTGCCATACGATCGTTCTCAAACGAACCTTCTTGGCT
>DRQG01000125.1 GCA_011369465.1 Caldithrix abyssi | reverse complement strand
TTTTGGAACAGCCCCGCATATTTCGGTGATTTTCCCTGTTTGTCCGAAGAACTGGCAGCCCGATTGGCCCGGCTGCCGTTAAAGGGAATCGGGTTCGATACGCCTTCGGCGGACGCGATGCGCAGCGCGAACCTGCCGAACCACCGTCTGTTTCTGAATGCCGGTATGATTATTCTGGAGAATTTGACCAATCTGGAAAAGCTGATAAATGTAACCTTCCGCTTATTTTGTTTCCCGCTCAATATTGTAAACGGCGACGGTTCGCCGGTGCGCGCCGTGGCTTTAACCGGCAACGATTGAAAGGATAACGATGAAACGCTGTTTTTGGGTTCCGGAAGAAGACCCGCTCTATGTGAAATATCACGATGAGGAATGGGGCGTTCCCGTGAAGGATGATCAACGGCTGTTTGAGTTTTTGATTTTGGAAACCTTTCAGGCCGGTTTAAGCTGGCGTACCGTACTGCATAAAAGAGAAAATTTTCGCCGCGCTTTTGAGGGATTCGATCCGCAGCGGGTAGCCCGTTTTGATGAAGCAAAATCAGCGGAATTGATACAGGACGCCGGCATCATTCGCAATCGTTTAAAAATCCGCGCCGCGGTCAGCAATGCGCAGGCTTTCTTGAAGGTTCAGGAAGAATTCGGTTCTTTTGCCAAATACATTTGGGGATTTGTGAACGGACGGCCTATCCAGAACAACTGGAAATTGGATAAAGAAATACCAGCCCGCACGGAATTATCAGACCGAATCAGCGCCGATCTCAAAAAACGCGGCTTTAAATTTGTAGGCAGTACGGTGATTTACGCCCACATGCAGGCCACGGGTATGGTGAATGATCATACGGTGGACTGCTTTCGTTACGAGGAAGTAAAAGGCCTTTTTTCCTGAATGCTTGCTCTTTTTTTTATTTTTTCTTATAGTATAATACATACTTGTCCAAAATAGAAATCATAACACTATTCTGATTGAAGAAATTGACAACTCACCTCCTATATTTCCCCCTCTCTTTCGAAAAGAGAGGGGGACCAAGGGGGAGAGTTGGCGGACAAGCCCGCCCCGGCGGACGAACAGCTTTGACAATGAAGACAATTGTTGTTGTAACTTCTTATAAAACAATGTCTGTTTTTTACTATTATTAAGTTATTTTGGACAGCAATGAGTATAAAACATAATTTCTGCTGATCAATTATTTTAACAATTTCCGCATAAAATCCCGAATGGATTGCAATTATAGATAATTAAAGCAAAAATTTAAGCTCCAAAATCAATCTATGTTCTCGATGAATGTACAGAAAAAAATCTTCTGTAAAACCCATAGGCTATTTTTGTAATCGTCAGGTTGTATCGGAAAGAGAAAGTGCAATTAAAACGAATGTGATTTTGAAATGATTTCCAAAGTGTTTTCCGCGGGATTAATGGGCATCGACGCCTATATTGTGGAAGTAGAAACCAATATCGAAGGCAACGTACCCTTTTTTGGTATCGTTGGACTGCCCGATAACGCGGTGCGCGAGAGCCGGGAACGGGTCGCCGCCGCTCTGAAGAATTCCGGATACCGATTTGTCTATCAGCGGCGTATTACCATCAATCTGGCCCCGGCGGATGTAAAAAAAGAAGGCTCAGCTTATGACCTGCCCATAGCCATCGGCATTATGGCCGCGCAGGGCGATGTGGATGCGCGGCGTCTGGGCGAGTTTTTGATTTTAGGGGAACTGGCTCTGGACGGCAGTTTACGCGGTATCCACGGCAGTCTTTCCATTGCCGTTATGGCCCGCAAAGCCGGTTTCCGCGGCATTATCTTGCCGGAAATGAACGCCCGTGAGGCAGCCATGGGCGACCCGGACCTGGAAATATACGGCCTGACCAATCTTATGGATGTGGTCAATTTTCTCAATAATCAGACGCCCTTTGACCGCATACAGGTTGACCTGGAAGAGGTCTTTCGTCAGGAACGGCAGACCCGGCTGGATTTTCAGGATGTGAAAGGGCAGGAGCATGTTAAACGGGCCATGGAAGTGGCGGCCGCCGGCGGACACAATATCATTATGATCGGGCCTCCGGGATCGGGTAAAACCATGCTGGCCAAACGATTTGCCAATATTCTGCCTTTGATGACTTTGGAGGAAGCCATAGAGACCACCAAAATTCATTCCGTGGCCGGTCTGCTTTCATCGGATCACGGACTGGTTGCGGTACGTCCGTTTCGTTCGCCGCATCACACCATTTCCGACGCCGCTCTGGTGGGCGGGGGGAAGTATCCCCGGCCCGGAGAGGTGAGCCTGGCCCATCACGGCGTGCTGTTTTTGGATGAACTGCCCGAGTTCCGTAAAAATGTACTGGAGGTTTTGCGTCAGCCTATTGAGGACGGCTGCGTTACCATATCGAGAGCCTCTTCTTCGCTTACCTATCCGGCAAATTTTATGCTGGTGGCGGCGATGAATCCCTGTCAGTGCGGGTATTACGGTGACGCCACCCGTGCCTGCTCGTGCAGCGCTCCCCAAATCCAAAAATACCGCTCCCGCATTTCCGGCCCTTTGCTGGATCGTATCGATATCCATGTGGATGTTCCGGCGGTTAATTTTAAAGAGCTCTCATCGGACCGTAAAGGCGAACCTTCGGAAGTCATCCGTCAACGCGTACAGCAAGCGCGCAAAATCCAGCAGGAACGATTTAAAAATGAAAAAGGAACCTTCTGCAACGCCGATATGCAGGCTGCTCAAATCCGTAAATACTGCCGGGTGGACGAACAGGGAAAGCAGCTGCTAAAAACCGCCATTACCCGTTTGGGGCTGTCCGCCCGCGCTTATGACCGCATTCTTAAAGTAGCCAGAACCATCGCCGATTTAGAAGCGCAATTCGACATTCAACCCGCCCATTTAAGCGAAGCCATCCAATACAGGAGTTTGGACAGGGAATTGTGGGTGTAAAATCGGGGATGTACCGCAAGATTTATCTTGCGATCAGTACATAGTACATAGTATTTAGTACAGAGTAGTAGGTAACAAGTGACAGGTGACGCGTGACGAGAAATTAGAAATTGGAAACTGGAAATTAGAAACTGGGAACTCGGAACTGGGAATTACAAATGCCAATAGCCAACAGCCAACAGCCAACAGCCAACAGCCTATACCACATTAAACGCGTCACCCGCATTAAACAATAACATCCTGTCCTTAAACAGACGGTACAAACGGCTTACTGCCCGGAATCCGGTACAGTGCAACGGGATGACATATTCCGGATTAAGCGCCTTCAGATGTTTAACCACATTTTCAATTTTTTCATCGCTGCAAAGCTGCAGGTGCATACCGCCCATTACCGCGTATAGCCGTTTCTCCCCGGTAATACGCATGGCGTGTTTAACCGTGTTGATGACGCCGGAGTGGCCGCAGCCCAAAAGAACGATTAATCCCTTTTTTGTTTGCAAAATCAGAGAAATATCGTCATGCAGTTCGTCGTGAATATAACTTTCCAACACCCTTTGCCGGTAACTTTCATCGATGGATTCGAATCTGGAATGCCGCGGAATCTCGCCCGAATACCAGATACCGGGAAAAATTTCAAAAGCGTGGGTTTTAAAAATCAGATCGCCGCCGGCATGGATGATATCGGTTTTTTCCCACGGAACGCCGATATCAACCAGTGCGCTGTCCTGATCGCGAAACTTCTTATTGAGCAGCGCCGGGTGGCAGTAAACCGGCACCGGCTTTACTGCTTTAAGAAAATGAGGAAGGCCGCCGCCATGATCATAGTGCCCGTGACTTAATACAATCGCCTCTACCGTTTGTAGATTTAGTTCCAGTTGTCGGGCGTTTTTAAGAAAAGTATCCGTTTGACCTGTATCGAATAATAAAGAAGCATCCGGGGTGTGAATGAGAATACTTAATCCTTGCTCGCCAAATAATTTTGGGTTGTTCACACGGTTTTCTGCCAGCACTGTGAGTGTACATTCTTTTATCATTGTACCACCTCACGGTTTATGGAATTCCGCTATAATTATACAAATAAAAGTTAACACATACAACAAAATGATTAAGAACTTTAGCGCTTTCATTAAGGCAATCGTTGACTGAAAGCGGGGCAATGCTTACCTTTCGTATAAAATTTCGGATAAAAAATGACTAAAGATATACATTCCCGATTTATGAAAGAGGCCATCCGTGAGGCCCGCAAAGCTCTGGACAGCGAGGATGTCCCCATAGGCGCTGTTGTGGTTCACGAGGATCGCATTGTCGGACGCGGACATAACCAGGTGGAACTGCTTAAAGACCCGACGGCTCATGCAGAGATGATTGCCATTACTTCTGCGACAGCTACTTTAGGCAGCAAATGGCTGCGAGAAGCGACACTCTATGTTACGGTTGAACCTTGTTCCATGTGTGCCGGGGCATCGGTTTTAGCGCGGTTGAAACGGGTGGTGTACGGTGTCGCCGATATCAAAACCGGCGCCCATTCCAGCCTGTTCAATTTGTTAAACGACCCTCGCCTGAACCATCAGATTGAGGTTATTCCGGGCATAGAGAAGGAAGCCTGCGCAGCACTACTGTTAGAGTTCTTTGAAAAATTACGAACTGACAAAGATGTATAAAAACAATAATTTAGTTTTATATTTGGTTAATTTTTATTATACTACATATAGTGGTATATTGTAATACATTCCAACCGTTTATACTAACAAAAAATGCGGAATCCTAATGTATACCAGAAGACATCAGGAACGTTTGAACGAATGGATGACCGTTTTGTTGTTTGGGGTACTCTCCGCAATTGCCGGTAATTTTCATCTTCAAATCCCCGGCCTTGGAGGTGGTGTTACCGATCCCAGGGAAGTTGTAGCGCTGAGCAGTGTGTTTTTTCTTCGTGATTGGAAAAGCGCACTAATGGTTGGAATCCTGGCCTCGTTTGGCGGCCCCTATAACGATACCATGCCTGTTACACTATTAATGCATGTTCTGGCTATCCCTGCCGCCTGGTTTTTGTATCAACTCGAACGGCGATATATAAAAGAGCAGTTTTTCTTAATTCTTCTCTGGGCTATATTGGTTATTGTGTTGTACTTAGGAGTTTATCTGCCCGCCTTTGTTGTTGGTACCTGGTTGATCGCTAAAATATCCGTACAGGAATGGTGGATAACCTATCAAACGATTCTTGGCGGTATCCGTTTGGAAATAGCTTTCACAACGATTACAACTTCGTTGGTTTTAGCCTTACGTTTAAACCGTGCAAAATTGAACCGGGAAGCGCTGTTGCTTAATCTGTTTATTCGGAGCACAGAATTTGGTATATGGGAATGGGATACCATTGAAGACAAATTTACTTTAAACTATTTATGGCAAAAAAAATTGGGGTTAAATATAGAAAACAATGGAACATCAATCCAACGGTTCGTGCAGTTGATTCATCCCGATGACCGGGCAGTTTTTGAAAATAAGGTAAAGGATCTTCTGGAAGGAAAAACTACCAACTTGCACGCTGAATATCGTTTATTAAAGAATAAAGAAGAATGTTGTTGGGTGTTCAATTCCGCTCAATTTATGAAAGATGAGATATTCGGAACGGATACGAAAAAAGTAGTTGGCATATTGATGGATACCACAGAACAAAAACTGGCTGAACAGGAAAATGAACGATTGCAGCAACAGCTTATTCAAGCACAGAAGATGGAATCCATTGGAACGCTGGCCGGCGGAATAGCACATGATTTTAATAATTTACTGACAGTGATTAACGGCCATGTGGAATTGGCGATGAGCCGTGTTGAGTCTTCCCATGCCATTCAGAAAGATTTACGGGCTGTCCAAACGGCAGGCCAAAAGGCTGTCCAGCTTACCAGCCAGCTGCTGGCCTTTAGTCGGCGGCAAATTTACGAACCGCGGACAATCAATATAAACAATGTGGTAAATGAACTGCATAAAATGCTGGCCCGACTCATCGGGGAAGACATACATATCGAAATGGTATTAAGGGATTCATTACCTTCCATTCTGGCCGACCCTGTCCAGATCGAACAAGTCCTGCTTAACCTGGTGGTTAATGCAAGAGACGCAATTAATGAATCGACAGAAATAGCCGGCGAGAAAAAAATTACGATCGAAACAGACCGTGCAGATTTAAAGTCGACATACCAGAACTCGGTAAAACACAAAGGGGAATTTGTAGTTCTATCGGTAAGTGATAGCGGAAGAGGAATGGATAAAGAAACGCTTGACCATGTTTTTGAACCTTTTTTTACAACCAAAGAAAAAGGTAAGGGAACCGGCCTGGGGCTTTCTACCGTGTACGGGATTGTCCAGCAGAATAAAGGGCATATATCCGTATATAGCGAACCCGGCGTGGGAACAACTTTTAAAATATACTGGCCGGCCAGCGAGGATGATAGCGAGCCTGAAGAGGAACAACTGCACGATGTAACGCGTCTTTCGGGAAATGAGAAGATTTTATATGTGGAAGATGACTCGATGGTACGTGAATTTACGATAAGTGTTTTATCCGGCTTCGGGTACACTGTTTATTCTACAGCCAATGGAGCGGAAGCTTACCAAATGGTAAGGGATGGCAATATCTGGCCGGATTTGATTCTTACCGATCTTATCATGCCGGAAATGAACGGCCGGGAATTGGCCGATAAGATTAAAGGCATGTTACCCGATTGTCCCGTTTTATACACATCCGGTTATACGGATAACCACATTGTGCACAACGGTTCACTGGAAAAGGATGTAAATTTCTTGCATAAACCATTTTCATCTCAACAATTACTAAGAAAGATACGTAAAATCCTGGATAAATAAATTGCCTCTGCTTCTCACCATCTTGCTATCGATTGTCAGAATGTCTAAATTTTACTTTTTTTGAGTGTTAAATAAAACCGGAATGAGAAAGTGAAAAAAGAAGATTATCTGCAAAAACGCATAGAGCATATCGATATCACATTATATAACACGGTACCTCTGGTAGAATCCATGCGTGGTATGGCTTTCCAGGCCCGCAATCTGGCCCGTGCCGCCGATATCTTTAACATGATGCAAAAAGATCGAGATGCCGTCATTTTTTTAACCCTGGCCGGGTCGCTTATCAGCGCCGGATTAAAGAAGGTGATTACCACTCTGGTGGAAAATAATATGGTGGATGCCATTGTTTCGACCGGCGCCAACATTGTCGATCAGGATTTTTTTGAGGCGCTGGGTTTTTACCATTATCATGGATCGCCTTTTGCGGATGATAACGAATTACGGGAATTGATGATCGACCGCATTTATGACACCTACATCGATGAGGAAGAATTGCGTATATGTGACGATACCGTGGCCAAGATTTGCGACCAATTGGAAAAACGGCCCTATTCCTCACGCGAGTTCATCGAGCAGATGGGAAAGTATCTGGATGACCACGCCGATTATAACGAATCGCGTCGTGATTCCATCGTGTACCGGTGTTACAAAAAGGGAATGCCCATATTCTGTCCGGCGTTTTCCGATTCCTCGGCTGGTTTTGGATTGGTGCATCACCAGTACTTTACAAACGGCCCCAAGGTGACCATTGATTCCGCAGCAGATTTTCTGGAATTGACCAGGATAAAAATTGCCCATAAAGAATCCGGGATTTTTATGATCGGAGGCGGTGTTCCCAAGAACTTTGTACAGGATATCGTCGTGGCGTCGGAAATTCTGAATCAGGATGCGCCTATGCATAAATACGCTGTGCAGATCACGGTTGCCGACGAACGGGACGGAGCGCTGTCCGGCTCCACCCTAAAAGAGGCTTCCTCCTGGGGTAAAGTGGAAACAACGTATGAACAAATGGTTTTTGCGGAAGCAACCATTGCTTTTCCGCTCATTGCCGGATACGCGTACCATAAAATGAACTGGAAAGGAAGGAAAGAACGGCGTCTGAATGAGATGTTCCACAAAGTGGATGCTTTGGGTTAAGCTGTTGGAAATTAGTTATCAGTTGTTAGTTGTCAGTTATTAGTTTTGGCTGTCGGCTATCAGCTATCAGCTCTCGGCTATTGGCTGTTGGCTGTTGGCTATAGGCAATTGTAATTCCCAGTAATTCAACAATTCACCAATTCATCAATTCATTAATTGTTGGACATTGGCTATAGGCATTTGTAATTCCCAGTTCCGAGTTCCCGGTTCTATTTAGTTATTGGGTTATAGACCATCGGCGTTTTATAGTTGGCAATTACTACTAAAAAATAAATTGGAGGAAAAACCATGGCAGAATACACCTTTGCCGAACTGAAGAAGAAAAATGTATCGCAATTACGCGCCATTGCCAAAGAGGTGGGCATCGACGGTTCTTCGCAGATGAACAAGGAACACGTGCTGGAAAAGATCTGCCAGACGCTGCATATTGATATGCATGTGCACCACGAAGTGGTTGGCGTGGACAAAGCGGCTATCAAAAAACAGATCCGTGAATTAAAGAAAGAGCGCGACCAGTATCTGCAGGATAAAAAACCGGAAGAATTGCGCCGGGTACGCCGCCGTATCAAAAAACTTAAAAATAAACTGCGCAGCGCCACGGTTTAAAGGAAACAGTTGAATGATTATAGTAACAGGCGCCGCCGGCTTTATCGGTAGTTGCATCATATCCGGGTTAAACCGCAAAGGGTATAACGATATCATTGCCGTGGATGTTCTGCGGGAAAACGATAAATGGAAAAATCTGCGGCATCTCGACTTTGTCGATTATCTGGATCGGGATCAGTTGTTGGCCTATCTGCGGGAAACCGACAAGGTGGAAGCTATCATCCACATGGGCGCCTGCAGTGCGACCACGGAACGGGACGCCGCCTATTTAATGGAGAACAATTACCGTTACACTTTGCGTCTGGCCGAGTACAGTGTGGAAAATAAGGTACGTTTTATTTACGCCAGTTCCGCCGCAACATACGGTATGGGCGAGCAGGGTTACGATGATGACGAGACGGCTTTGCACAAGTTACGACCGATGAATATGTATGGCTACTCCAAACAGCTTTTTGACCTGAAAGCGCGGCGGGAGGGCTGGCTGACCCAAATGGCCGGTTTGAAGTTCTTTAATGTGTACGGCCCAAACGAATATTTCAAGGGCGATATGGCCTCGGTCATATTCAAAGCCTTTAATCAAATCCGCGAAACAGGACAGGTGCGACTGTTCAAATCGCATCGTCCCGATTTTAAGGACGGCGAACAACTGCGCGATTTTGTGTATGTGAAAGATGTTGTGGCCATTATTTTGTATCTGTTGGAAAATCCGCAAATCAACGGAATTTTCAATGCAGGTACGGGGCAGGCGCGCAGCTTCAAAGATTTGGTAACGGCAACGTTTAAGGCGATGAATCTGGAACCGAACATTGTATATATCGATATGCCTGAGGAAATCAGGGATCGCTACCAGTATTTTACCGAGGCCAAAATGGATAAGTTACGCCGGGCCGGATACGACAGGCCGTTTTACAGTCTGGAAGATGGTGTCAGGGATTATGTGCAAAATTATTTGGTCAGGGATTTTGCACATTTATAAATCGTAATAAGGGGTTGCTTTTTAATTGCTCATAAGTTTTCCTCTATAACAGCGGCAAGACGCCCTATATCCCGCATAGTATCCGGAAAGAAATTTGTATGATTTCCGTCGGAAATGTAATCGGCAATCAGAATCACTTTGGCCTCGGGCAAAAGCGATTTCAGCAAAAGATGGTTATCCACTGTCAGGCGATCGCGCAAACAGAGGCTAAAATCTTTTAAGATATTTTCTTTTGCCACAACCGTTTCCCGCATTACCTGTCGTATTTTTTCCGGAAGCAAATCGATGTTTTTCCCTTGCAGCAAGCCCAGGGCCTCCGTATCAGAATTATGCGGTGCTTCACTTCTGGCAACGATATCCAACGGAGAAAGAGAAGGAATTTCCATAACAATATGTACCATAAAAAACGGGGTAATGGCAGAAGAAAAGCTATGTTGTTTTAATGGTATGAGCGCCAACGCTGCCTGAAAATGTTCAAATCTTCCCTTAAACCAGTCCTGCGTTGGGAAGAGCCGGTTCCTGACAGGTTCCCATTTCCATTCGCTTGGCGCTTCACGAATATACATCAGGCGGATATTTCTGCTTTTGCGGTAAGAGTTAAAAACAAAGAATGCTGTACAAAGAAAGAACAATGTAAATATCCATATTGCCATAAGACAACTCTTACCTCTCTGATCAATGAATAGTTCTTTTTGTACAAAAAAACGTTTAATATAAAAAGAAAATAGGATTTCTCTTTGCCCATATCGGTGAAGAGAAATCCCTGTCTCCCCCCGGCCTAACGCAATAAAATCATTTTCCGAATAGCTGTATGACCCCCGGCTTCGAGGCGGTAAAAATAGACACCGCTGGCCAACCCGGAAGCGGTGAAGGTTACCCGGTACTGCCCCGTTGGTTGTTTTTCATTAACCAGTGTTTGAATCTTTTGCCCCAAAACATTATAAACCGTCAACTGGACATCGCTGACAGCCGACCCTTCGCCTCCACTCAGGGCAGGCCCTTCGACGCTGCTCAGGACAGGCAGCTGATAGCTGATAGTCGTAATCGGATTAAACGGATTGGGGTAATTCTGTTCCAGATGAAAGGATTGTATTCTGCCCGCATCTTGCTCGTAAATGGCCGTAGCTTGTGGAAAATAGTGAACACCCATATCAGCAATGGTGCTGTCCGGGTCCCGCGGCGAGGAAGGATCGCCGGCATCAATGACCGGTGAACCCGCAGCGGGCCGATAGGAAGTGGTGTCGGCAAACAGGGGAATGGTATCCAGACACCCTTCCTGGAAATAGACCTTGTCGCGACCGCTTTCGATAATCGAATATGTGGCTATCACTGTAGTGTCAGCATCTACGCCGATGGAATCGATCCCATTTCCGAACAGAACAGAATTATTAATATATAATGTATCGTTATTGTTCGTGGTATGAAAAAGACCATATTCCCCGTTACCTACGATTGTACAATGATCTATATGTACATTATCGGTTTGGTAGTTACGCAGTCCCCAGCTTAGATTGTTTTTGATTAAGGTACGACTGATAAAAACATTTTTGCTGTAGGTAATTGTGATTCCTCTGCCATTGTTAGAAAACACCTCGCAACTATCTACATAAGAGCCGTTAGCGCCGTTTCCGATCATGATTCCGGCGCCGGATTGCGATGTATTGTTGTATATCCGACAGTTTCTTATCCAGGCGGTTGGGGTATTTAAATATATCCCCGCGCCACGGTTGGATCGTCCTTCGCATTCGTTATTAAAGATATAACAATAGCGAATGGTTGGTTTTGCATTGCTGCTAATATGCACCCCACCGCCTCGGACGTAGGGCCAATCACCGGTTCCCAGACCATTGGTTATGGAAAAGCCGACCAATTCCGTTCCTTCCGGTTCTCTGTTTTCAATAGATACCGTACTGCTGTCCCGGTTACCATTGATAATGGTTTGGCTGATGAAAGATGTGTCGTTTTCTGTAATGAAATGCGAAGCTACAACGATCCCTTTACCGTGAAAGTCGATATTTTCGAAGTATTCGCCCGGAGCTACCAGAACCGTGTCGCCGTTTTGGGAAGAATCGATGGCGGCTTGAATCGTCGCAAAGGTTTCCGGTACGTGTAACGTGGTGGAAACGGCCGGCCGCAGCATAAGGGCAAGAAAAACAGCCGGAAGTAACATTCGAATAAAACGTTTCATTCTTAATCCTTTTAAATTTTTTATCAATCGTTGGGGCATAATTTGGAACGGTTTGAAAATGAATTAATATAGGCGATCGCGTCGTCATCCTGTCGAGTACCTACATACAAATCGGTAATTTTCCATTCACCGCCCGTTTTTACGCCTTCTTTGTATCCGCCTCCGAACTTCCCGAAAGCAATCATAGTGCTCACCTTGTTAATACAACCGTTTATATAAATGCGGCTTTTCGAGGAACGTCGTTTGTCAACAAACGGGTTTCTACAATATTGTTGTTTATAGGTACCTCTTTTTTTAAAGGCGTTTTTGATAGCGTTGTTGATCATATCGGCGCCACGCCGATTCAATTGCGTCGTACTGCCGCTCACAAAAGCGGATGGCGCCAGGGTTTTCATTAGAAAGGCCTCAACCTGCTCGGGCGTACCGTCAAGCAGAAGATTATGCAGATACAGTACCAGTTCAACTCCACTCTTGAATTTAGGAATATCCATTTGCGGTAAGGAAGAAAGAGCAGCTTGTGCGGCCTGTTCCCGGTCTATCTCACCCAATGTCTTCATTTGTTTTACTTCGCTGCGGGAATATTCCTTTCGGTTAGAAGTTTTCCGTTCCAGTTTTGAGGAAATAAAATTATTCCAGGGTTTATCTTCAGCTTCACGGTATAAGCGAACATTGTATGTCTGGACGATATCTTCTGTGTGAATATCACTGACCAGCGCGGTGTATTCGGCAATGATATTAAAACTGACCGAATTGGGCGTATGCCAGGTAATCTTCGGGTCCTCCGGGAAATAGATCGCTTTTATATCGCCAATAATACGGTTATACCAATAGCTGGAAACAAATTTTTTCAGATCGGAACGGACAATTTTCATCAGTTCCTCACTGGAAGGAACGTCCATGCCAATATACTCGTTTGAAATGACCCGGAATTTCCAGTATTTATATTTGCTGCCATAAAGCTGATACACGGCGTCACCTACAATTTTTATTTTAACACCCTTCTTTTTGGGGTATTCACGGATGACCTCTTTTACGCCACGGACATATTCCCAGGTACCATAATCACTGTTCCATTGTTTATGTCCGTTCTTTGATGTCAGTTTGATAGAAATGACGCCCGGATTGCTAAGGTCTTTAATCACCTGTGCGTCGCTGGGTTGGGCAAATAAAAACGCAGGAAATAAAGATACTAACAGTGCAAAGTACTTCAAAGAATGCTTAAACCTAAAATACATGTTACCTCCTTAAAATGAATAATTTTTTGACAGAACTTTAATCAATTGGGTGATTAATATAGCGCTTGAGGGCTATCCCCATTTTCAATAGTGAGACAAAAAGTATCAATTAAAGGACATTTGGGATGCTTGCCTGGCTTTAATGCCGAAGCAGGATGGCTAAAAGAGGTAATGATGGGGAAGAGATAGAAGGGGAAATGCCCATCGCTCACCGATTCATCGGGGGAAAAGACAGATACAATCGGTTTCCGTCCTGTTCGGGACGGCAGATACGCTATTAAAAATGGAAATCAAATGTCCCGTTTGGGACATGCTTGATTTCCTGGAATTGTTTTTCCCGCCATAAATGACGGGGCTATGAGCTAAAATCCTTACAGGATTCTTTTTTAAGAATCAGAACCGTTACGGCTTTAAGGAAGGAAACATCAACCGATTCATTTGATTGCGGAATTTAAAATCGGTTTGTACGCGTTAAAATAGCGATTGAACAACTATTGTACGCGTAGATAAAATCTATTTGGCCATAGATTTATCAAAAGAACCCAATGATTTTTATTTGAAAATCGTACACCTCTAATTCCGTAACGGCTTGCCGGTCTTTAGCATATATTCCATCCGATCCTGACTCAACTTCTCTCCGCAAAGACTCACAAAAGCCTCGCGTTCAATATCCAGCAGATATTGCTCGGAAACCGGGGTGACCGAATTTGCCCTTTCGCCGCCGGTGAGCACCCAGGCCAGTTTTTCGCCCACTACCCGGTCATGGTTGCTGATGACGCCTTTTTTGACAAAATTGTTCAGGCTGTCTTTGAGTACCAGAAAGCCGTCACGTCCGGGCAGAATGATATCTTCGCGCGGCTGGGGCTGCCGGTAACTCTCTGCCAGCTCCAATGCCGCCTGCTTAGCTTCATAAATCAGATGGTCGGGGTTGATGACGATTTGATCGCTTTTTTTCATATAACCCAGTTTAACCGCTTCTTTGGCCGAGGAAGACACCCTGGCAAAGCCGATGGTCTCAAAAGCCTTTTGTACAGGCGGAAAAGGACCGGGACGACCTTTTTCCATAGCCTGCATAAAATTGAGCAGAATACGCAAATTGCCGCCCGCGCCGGGTATCAGACCGACGCCCACTTCCACGGCGCCGCAGTACAGCTCGGCCGAAGCCACCACGCGGTCGGTACCGGCCATCACTTCGAATCCGCCGCCCAGGGTTACGTTAAAGGGCGCGCTGACTACGGGGAAGGGGGCATATTTTAAATTCTGAATGGCGTCCTGCATGGTTTTGCTGATCTGTTCCAGTTCTTTCCATCTTTTGGCTTTGGCCAGAGTCAGAATCATATCCAGATTGGCGCCGGCGGAAAAGTTAGGCCCCTGACTGCCGATTACCAGCGCTTTCATTCCGGAATCGGAGATAAAGGGCAGCGCTTCGGCCAGCATATCCAGTATGGAAGCGTCAATGGGGTTCATCTGCGGCTGCAATACGCTGTGGATATCCAGAAAAGCCACGCCGTCGCCGATATCGTAAATACTGGCGCCCCAGTTTTTGCGCAGGCGAATGCCTTCCAGCCGCGGATTGAGCACACGGGGGGAAACCGGCACCTGCTGCCAATCCTTTTCCGGTACGGCATAAAAATATTGTTTATGTTGCTGTACTTCGTAAAAACGATTTCTGCCCGAGGCCAGCATTTCCTTTACCCAGGCCGGTACCTTCTTACCCTCGTTTTCCATACGGCGTACCGAACGATCCACGCCGATGGCGTCCCAGATTTGGAAAGGTCCCAGTTCCCAGCCGAAACCCCAGCGCATGGCGCGATCCACGTTGACGATATCGTCGGCGATTTCGGGGATGCGGTTGGCCGTGTAGATGAGCGTCCGGGCCATCACCTCCCAGCTGAAAGCCCCGGCTTTGTCGTCGCTGTAAACCAATGCCTTGATCTTTTCCGCCGTGGTCAGATAGGAACGGGCGATTTTGTATCCGCTAAAACGCACCTTTTTTTGTGCTTTGTATTCCAGCGTATCCAAATCGATGGACAAAATTTCCTTATCCACCTTTTTGTAGAAGCCGCTCTTTACCTTCTGTCCAATCCAGCCTTTATCCAATAATTTTTGGAAATAATCGGGGATTTTAAACATGTCCCGCTCTTCATCATTCTCGCCGTAATCATAGGAAGACTGCGCCACGTGGGCCAGCGTGTCCAGACCCACCACATCGGCGGTGCGGAAGGTGGCGCTTTTAGGCCGTCCGACAATGGGGCCGGTCAGCTTATCCACCTCTTCGATGGTCAGTCTCATCTTTTTCGCCGTATCCATTGCCACCATCATATTGTAAACGCCGATGCGGTTGGCGATAAAATTGACCGTTTCCTTAGCATAAACGATACCCTTGCCCAGCACGTTTTCGCAAAATTCCACAATGGGCGCCACGATGGCCGGGTCGGTTTCCTTGCCGGTGATGATTTCCAGCAGGTGCATGTAGCGCGGCGGGTTAAAGAAATGGGTAACCAGAAAACGGCGTTTGAATTCCGTACCCACATCTTTAGTCATATCGTCGATCAGCAGGCCGGAGGTATTGGAACTGATAAAGGCCTCTTTTTTGACGGTTGGTTCGATGCGCTTAAAAAGCTGCTGTTTCCAGTCCAGCCGCTCGGCAATGGCCTCGATAACCCAATCGGCCTCGCCCAGGCGATCCAGATGATCGTCGTAATTGCACAGTTCGATCAGATCGGCGGTTTTGGGATTGTAGAAGGGCGCGGGTTTCAGCTTTAAGGCCATTTGCAGTCCCTTTTCCGCCAGTTCCTGATTCAAATCGAACAGCAGAGAGGGAATACCGGCGTTGGACAGGTGCGCGGCGATCTGGCTGCCCATCACCCCGGCTCCCAGTACGGCTACTTTTTTTATTTCTTTGTTCATAACGGGTACCTATGTTGGTTTTTTTATAGTTGTCAGTATTTCAGGCGTCCTCCTTCGACTTCCCCCCGCCTGTGGCGGGCGCAGCTCAGGATGACGCTTTGTTTGCATGGTGTTAAAACCATAGCGTCATGGTGAGCCTCGTCGAACCATGACGTGTTGTCCCACCATATCATGATTTATCCCCCTACCACGTCATCCTTCGACTTGCCCCCGCCTGTGGCGGGCGCAGCTCAGGATGATGCTATGTTTTGCATGATGTTACAACCATAGCGTCATGGTGAGCCTTGTCGAACCATGACGTGTTGTCCCACGATGTCATGATTTATCCCTCTACCGCGTCCTCCTTCGACCCCGACAAGTCGGGACAGGCTAAGCTCAGGATGACGCTTTGGATTATCTCCCCACCCCACCATTCCGCCTTCACATCCGCTCGATTACCGTGGCAATGCCCTGGCCGGAACCGATACACATGGTGGCCAGGCCGTATTTCCCTTTGTTCTGTTCCAGCACATTGAGCAGGGTAGTCAGAATACGCGCCCCGGAACAGCCCAGCGGATGCCCCAGAGCAACGGCGCCGCCGTTCACATTGACCTTTTTCATATCCCAGCCGGTTTTTTTGAGCACGTACAGGGACTGTGCGGCAAAAGCTTCATTCAATTCGATATAATCGATATCGTCGATGGTCATGCCGGCCCGTTCCAGCGCTTTTTGGGAGGCGGGAATCGGACCCTTGCCCATCAGTTCCCATTCCACGCCGGCCACAGCGCGCGAGATGATGCGCGCCCGCGGTTTGAGTCCCAGCTCTTCGGCAAGCGTGTTGCTGGTTACCAGCACGGCTGCCGAGCCGATGGATATGGGGCTGGACGTGGCGGCGGTTATGGTGCCGTCCTTCAGAAAAGCCGGCTGCAGGGATTTGATCTTTTCAGGATCGGGTTCCCGCGGGCCTTCGTCGCGGTCGATGACCGTACCGTTATTCGATACCGCTACAACCTCATTGGCAAATTTGCCTTCTTCATAAGCCTTGAGCGCCTTTTTGTGGGAATTCATGGCGAATTCCTCCTGCTCTTCGCGGGGGATGTTCAGCTCCCGGGCCAGATTCTCGGCCGTTTCGCCCATGCCGATGTAAAAGTTCTTAGCCATCAGCTCGGGATGAAAGCTGGGATTGTAACCGCCCATGGGTACGCTGAACATATCTTCGGTGCCCACAGCCAATCCGCATTCCATATCGCCGGACAAGATGGCCTGGTTTATCTGATGCACGGCGTCCATGGAAGAACCGCAAAAACGGTTTACCACCTTGGCGCCCGCTTCCTTGGGAATCCCGGCCAGCACAGCAACACCGCGGGCCATCAGCATGCCCTGGGTGCCTTCCGGAAACGCGCAGCCCAGCACCACGTCTTCAATCTTTTCAACTGGCAGATTTTTATTGCGCTCCAGCAGCGCCTTAACCACCTGGGCGCTCAAATCGTCCGGACGCATTCCAATCATCTTCCCGTTTTTGATACCGATGGGACTACGCACGGCATCCACAATAACGGCAAATTTTTCTTTACTCATAATTTATCTCCTAAATATGGTTTTTTGGCGTAAAGAATGGGTGAATTATTGAATTAATGGATTATTGGAGTGGTGGAGTGATGGAGTAATGGAAAAGCGATTGCATCACTCCAATACTCCATTACTCCAGTTCTCCATTACTCCAGTACTCCAGTACTCCAATTCCCCCTTACTTCACCAACTCATTTATCAGTTTTTTTCAATATTCATACTTCCCCTTCTCATACAACACCTCCGCCAGGTAGCGGCGGGCTTCGAAGGCGTTCAGGTGCATATCCGTATGGCGGGTAAGCGCATTCAGTTCATCCAGAGCGGTTTGCAGTTCTTCGCCTTCTAAAATGGATAACAGGGCGATTTTGGCCTCGCGGGTAACATGGCGCACTTTTTCGAATACGCTTAACTGACCGATGGTCTTTAAATCTTCCGGCAGTGCGCCGTTGCTTTCGGCTGCCTGGCTGATGCGCGCCAGCGTGCTGTCCATCACGTAAATATTGATGAACATATTGGCCAGCAGTTCCAGCAGTTGATGCTCGTGGCGCATACCCTGCCCGTATTTGATGATGCTTTCGTTAAAGGCGTGCAGAGCGATGAATTTGGCGTATTCCAGTGCCGTTTTTTCCTGTGGCAGGATGTCGCTGTACACCCTGAAAGGCCGGCCGCTCATTACAGCCCGCATCTGGTTGATACGCTGACGTATGGGCAGTTCTTCGGTAAGCGCTTTTTTCAGGAACTGGCCGGCGATGATCTGGCGGTTGATTTCATTGGTGCCTTCGAAGATGCGGTCCACGCGGTTATCGCGGGAAATGGCCGCCATGGGGTATTCTTCGGTGAAACCGTATCCGCCTAAAATCTGCAAACCGTCGTCGGCGTTGCGCCACAGCATCTCGCTGCCATAGACCTTGCAGATAGAGGCTTCCAAAGCATACGTTTCGATGGCTTTGTTGATTTTGTTGTAGTAATTGGGATCGTCTGCCCGGATACGGCTGATTGACTGGTCGATGTCGCCCACGGTGCGGTACATAATGCTTTCCAGCTCGAAGGTGCGCACGATCATATTGGCCAGCTTGGCTTTGATGGCGTCGAAATGGGCGATAGGCTGGTCGAACTGGCGTCGTTCCAGGGCATATTTTACGGCCTCGTTAATGGTGACCTTGCAGCCGCCCAAATCCGCCGACCCCAGTTTGTACCGCCCGATGTTGAGAATATTGAAAGCGATATGGTGTCCTTTGCCCACTTCACCTAATACGTTTTCCACCGGTACTTTTACATCATTGAGGATAAGTTGGGTGGTACTGGAACCTTTCAATCCCATTTTCACTTCTTCCGGACCGCGTTCCATGCCGGGCGTATCCATTTCGATCAAAAAGGCGGTGAATTTTTCGCCGTCCACTTTGGCGTACAGGATGACCAGGTCGCACCAGCTTCCGTTGGTGATAAACTGTTTGACGCCGTTCAGCACGTAATATTTACCGTCTTCGCTGAGCACCGCCGTTGTTTTGGCGGCCAGAGCGTCCGAACCGGAACCCGGTTCGGTGAGCGCATAAGCGCCGATCCATTCGCCGCTGCCCAGCTTAGGCAGATATTTTTCCTTCTGCTCGGGCGTGCCGTACAGAACGATGGGCAGGGTGCCGATGCCCGTATGGGCGGAAAAGGTGGTGGTAAAGGAACCCGACTGGCCCATGGAAATTTTTTCGGCGATAATGGCAGAGGTTACTTTATCCATACCCAGCCCGCCGTATTCTTCCGGAATGTCCACGCCCAACAGACCCAGCTCGCCGCACTGCTTCATCAGATTGCGCGACAGCTCGCCGTCCAGCGCTTCGATCTGTTTTTTGCGCGGCAGAATCTGCTCTTCGGCGAATTCCAGAGTGAGTGTGGATATTTCTTTTTGTTCATCGGAAAAGGTTTCCGTAGTAAAAATAGGGGATGAGGCGACGGGTTGAATGAGAAACGTTCCGCCTGCTTTCATAGGGAATCCTCCGTTAAAATGGATATGGGGAAACTGACTTTTTTCTAATATAATAAATTCTGAATGAATATTCATTCATTTTTATA
>DRQG01000124.1 GCA_011369465.1 Caldithrix abyssi | reverse complement strand
TCAATTTTGGGAGCAATTCTGAATGTACCGCTTTGCCATTGAACAAATATTCCGTATCCGAAAAGCAGCAGAGAGCAAAAAACCAGATAAAAGAAACCGGCCTTTAATTTGCCGTAGCGAATTAAGAACAGAAAAGCGGCAACGCCAAACAAAAGGCCTTCCGATCTGGTTAAATAAGCCGCTATAAATAAGAGACTTAAAACAATACTCCGGTACCAGCGAAGACTTTTCGTATAAATCGAATGATATAACAGTATAAAAAGAGAAAAACTAAAAACATCGAAAAGACTTTCTGAAATAAGCCGCCCGTACACATATACCGTTACGGGATTTGCACTGAAAAAAAGAATAGCGGTTAACGCCGTCGGTCGGTCAAAGTACCTTACGGTGAATCGATATATTAAAAAAATGGTAATCCATACGGAGAACTCAGCCACAACCCGAGCCGCTGTTTCCGGCCCGAACACACCGGAAAAAAGACCGATCACAAAGGGGAATCCGGGCGATTGCGCCCAGCCCGGTACAATTCCGTAAGACGAAGTAAAATGTCCGGATTGAAAAAAATTCGTACCCAGTGTAATAAACTGAAATGCATCAGAAGATACAAAATGGGTGGTTGCGGCAATATAAATCCTTAAAGCATTAGCCAGGATGATCAGCGCAATCAATCCCAAATCGTACCGGTCCAAAAGATAAGCATATTTATTTTGCTTCATGATAGGCTAAATACCAATCCACAAATTTCTGAACGCCCTCTTCGATTGGCGTAGCCGGTTTGAAGCCGACATCATTAATCAGATCATCCACATCGGCGTAAGTGGCCGGTACATCGCCGGGTTGAATGGGCATAAGATTTTTTTCCGCTTTTTTGCCCAGTGCATTTTCCAGAACCTCAATCAGGTATTGAAGTTCAACCGGTTTGTTGTTGCCGATATTATATATTTTATACGGCGCTTTACTGGTGCCGGGGTCCGGGTTATCCCCTGTCCAGTTGGGATTGCCTTCCGGAATACGTTTGGTAACCCGCACAACGCCTTCCACAATATCATCAATATATGTGAAGTCGCGGCGCATTTTGCCATAATTAAAAACATTGATGGGTTCGTCATTCAGGATCGCTTTGGCAAAGAGAAAGAGGGCCATATCCGGCCGACCCCAGGGGCCGTAAACGGTAAAAAAACGCAGACCGGTGGTTGGTAAACCATACAGGTGACTGTACGTATGCGCCATCAACTCATTCGCCTTTTTAGTAGCTGCGTACAGACTCACCGGATGATCCACATTATGGTGTACGGAAAAAGGCATATTGGTATTGGCGCCATACACCGAGCTGGACGAAGCATAAACCAGATGTTTTACCTCATTATGACGGCAATTTTCCAGAATATTGGTAAAACCGACAATATTACTGGTAATGTAGGCCTCAGGATTCGTTAGAGAATAACGGACGCCGGCCTGCGCGGCCAGATTGATTACATATTCCGGCTGTTCTTTTTTGAACAAATCGTCCACCGCCGCTTTATCCGCTAAATCGATTTTATAGAAAATAAAATTTCCGTTCTCTTGCAGCTGCTTTAAACGGGCATATTTCAGGTTTACATCGTAATAGTCGTTCACAATATCCAGACCAATTACCTTTTTGCCTTCCGCCAGCAAATATTTGGAGACGTGAAAGCCTATAAAACCGGCTGCTCCGGTGACAAGAATTGTATTCATCATCGGCCCCTTTTCTTGTTTTAGTTATATAAAATTATTGGCAAGTTATACGGTGAGATATAATGAAGCGGATGCAAAAGAAAGAATCGGGCCTGCAAAATCGTTATCGCAGGCCCGACTTCCAATGATTACTTCATCAGAACCATCTTTTTCACCTGAGTAAATTTCTCGGTTTCAATCCGGTAAAAATAGATACCGCTGGTTAAACGGCTGGCATCAAAAGTGAATACGTGGTAACCGGCTGCTTTATACCCATCCCACAAAGTAGCCACACGCTGACCCAAAATATTGAATACCACTATCCGCATTTTACCTGCTTTGGGCAGCCCCACCTTAATCTTTGTAGAAGGGTTAAACGGATTGGGATAATTTTGCGATAGTGAATATACTTTGGGTATGCCCGCCAGCAGGTCTTCTTCGCCTATGGCAGTAACCTTTTTCACTCGTACAACAATCGTATCCACATCACTCGCCGAGCTATCGTCCGTAAGAGTACAAACCAGCTCAACTTTTCCGTCGAATACCAGAGCACTAAGCGTTAGTTCTTTGCTGTCGCTATCGTAACTCACCAGCAGACTATCGTTATTTTTCTCAAATGACCAGGTTAAGCCGGATGTTGGTGTATCCACATCCAGTTCATAATCAGTCATATTGAGCACTACGGAAGAAGTATCGTTAAACATAAGAGAATCCGGAAGTCCCACAATTTGCGGCGCATCGTTTACAGAATTTACGGTTACGATAAAATCTGCCGTATCGGCCAAAGAGCCGTCGGACACCACCAGTTGCAGCGTATCCGTACCAAACCAATCCTGCGGAGCTTTAAACAGAAAAACGGAATCTTTATCTGCCGCCGTAACCGACTTGCCGTCTATTACGCTGTACATCAAAGTAGAATCCGGATTATCCGCATCCTCCACATAGGCATACCAGTTGGAAATCAGATAGCTTAACGAGTCATCCTCATCGAAATTAAGCGCTGGTAAAGCGCTGATAACCGGCGCGTCATTTTCAGGAGTTACGGTTACGTAAATAGTTGCCTGGGCCGTTCCGCCGTTGCCATCATTGATCAGGTAATTAAACTGATCATTACCGTTAAAATTATTATGCGGCGTATATAACACCGCAGAATCTCCGCTGACGGTTGCGGTCCCGTTTTGGGGCATGGCTACTCCTATAACCGTGAGGTGATCACCATCGGCATCATAATCATTTTCCAGAACCCGCACCAAAAGCGGTGTTTCTTCAGCCGTTTGCACGGTATCATTGACGGCCACAGGTACATCATTCTCGGAAGAAATTGATATAGCTACCGTTGCACTGGCTTCGCCGCCATTGCCGTCGCTAATGGTGTAATCAAAACTGTCTGCACCAAAGAAATTTGTTTCCGGAGTATAGGTAACCGCGGTATCACCAACAATCACCGCCGTTCCGTGTGAGGGAACAGTTACCGAAATGACGGTTAAAACATCATTGTCGATATCAGAATCATTATCCAGAACATATACCGTGACAGCGGCTTCTTCGCTGGTTTGGGCGTTGTCATCCACTGCTACGGGAACGTCATTAACCGAGGTTACGGTGACGTATACCATTGCACTGTCTTGATTGCTCAGCCCGTCTTCGATCCAGTACATGAAGCTATCGGCGCCAAAGAAATTGGCATTTGGTGTGTAGGTTACGGTTGATCCGTTGCCGCTTATTTCCGCCGTACCATTCTGCGGCGTTGTCACACCGGTTACGCTAATCGTCTCCTGATCCGGATCGTAATCATTATCCAACACGGAAACAACCACGGCATTGTCTTCCGGCGTACTGGCGCTATCGTCAACGGCAACCGGCGGATCATTCTGGTTAGTGATGGTCACAGTAACTTTGGCGGTATCCAACCCACCGTTACCGTCGCTTATTTCGTAATTGAAACTGTCCGTACCAAAGAAGTTTTGATCCGGCGTATATGAGATGGAACTGCCTCCGCCTTCAATGGTAACCGAACCATGCTGCTGCCCCCATGTTTTGGTAATGGTCAAATCATCGTTATCAGCGTCGCTATCATTAGCCAAAACATTGATACTAACGGTGGTTTCTTCCAATGTGGAGGATTGATCATCAACAGCAACCGGTTTATCATTGATATTATTTACGGTTACATGTACCCTGGCGGTGGCAGTGCCGCCATTTCCATCGCTAATGGTATAATCGAAGCTATCGGCGCCAAAAAAATCTGTATTCGGTGTGTAGGTTACCGTT
>DRQG01000123.1 GCA_011369465.1 Caldithrix abyssi | reverse complement strand
GGACATACCGGATTGTTTGGATTAGCTTTCCCCGCCATGAATGACGGGGCTATGAGCATAAATCCTTACAGGATTTCTTTACTCTGTTAAATAGAACGGTAACAATTTAAAATGGGTAAAAATAAGCTAATAAATTTGAGTATGGAATTTAAAACTGATTTGTAAGCGTAAAAATAGTAATTTATCAACTATTGTAAGTTTAATATTATTAAATAGATGCCCATAGATTTACCAATTCAACCAATAAATATTGCTTCACATAGGGCAGATTTGTTTGATTAGATTGTTTTAGCGATAAAGAGGTTAAATATTTGTAGGATGAATTGGTTTCAATCTTAAACATTCATTTTATTCCATATCTCTTCGTGCATCAGAACATCGCTATTTTTTATTTCTTCTCGTCTTTTTTCAATCTCTTTTTTCAGGGGATGATATTTCGATTTCTGAAGCAAAAGCTCGGTAAAATACGCAATTTTTTCCCGGTCTTCTTTATCCAGCTTTTCAATAACTTCTATTTCCAATTCAGTCATTCTATTTATCTCCTTTTATAGAAATCATTAAAACGTATAAATAAATTAATGCGTTATACCAGGCTTTACAAGAAAAATATTTCAGTTTTCTTCAAACCAATAAATAACCCCTTAAAATCTCTATTGTGTGTCTATCTGTTCATTCCTATATTTCGGGCAGTATTTATACAGGAAATTCTTCATGATTCCCGATATGGTTATCAGCGATTTTGACGGCACCTTGTTTTCGCCGCAGCATTCGATTCATCCCGATGATATCAAAACTATGCATTGGCTAGGTAAGCGTAAAATTGTGCGCATTATTGCCACCGGCCGTTCTATGTATTCGCTGCAAAAAGTACTGCCGCCGGACTTCCCGGTCGATTACATCGCCTTTTCCTCCGGCGCGGGAATATTGGACTGGAAAACCCGGAAGCTGCTGACGAAAAGACAATTACGGGCCGCTGAGGTAAAAGAGCTAACCGCATTTTTATTTGAACAGCAGTGTGATTTTATGGTACACGAACCGATTCCCTTAAATCACCGTTTCAACTATTTTATACACAACAATATGCACGCGGATTTTGAACGCCGGATTAAATTATACGCCCCTTATGCCAAACGGATTGAGGAACTGCCCTTAACCGTTCCCGCAACGCAAATCATCGTTATTCATACCGATGGACCGGCCGCTCATCAGAAATTATCCAAAGCCTTGGCCGGTTACAATATTATCCGCACCACGTCTCCGTTGGACGGAAAAACCATCTGGATAGAAATTTTCCCTCGCGATGTGTCCAAGGCCGAAGCGGCTAATTGGTTATGTTCTTATCTTTGTATTTCATCTGACGCAGTTATGGCTGTCGGGAATGATTATAATGACCGCCAACTGCTGGATTGGGCTGCAATAAGTTATTTAATGAGAACAGCGCCGGATCAACTGAAAGGAAAATACCGTTCAACGCTCTCTCCGGCAGAAGCGGGTTTCAGCAAAGCCGTAGCGGAGGTGATAATCTGAATAACCTTGCCACGAAAAGGCACGAAAAACAATTTTATTTACAGCAAAAAGGATAAAGGATATTTGCAATGCACGTTTCAACTCTTTGCGTTTTTTGTTCATCCAGCGATGCTCTGGAAACACATTATTTTGATTTGGCAAAACAGTTAGGCGAAGCGCTGGCCCAGAGGAAAATTTCGCTGGTATACGGCGGCGCTCACGTTGGGGTAATGAAACATCTGGCTCTGGCCGTTCAGAAAAACAATGGTAAAGTACACGGCATTATCCCGCGTATCATTTTTGAAAAAGGGATCGCCTATGAGCAGGCCGATGAACTGACTCTGGTGGATGATATGGCTCAACGTAAGCAAATAATGGAAAACGAAGCCGACGCATTTGTGGCTTTGCCCGGCGGCATAGGCACCCTGGATGAAGTGTTTGAGATGCTGGCCCTTAAACAATTGGGACAGCATAACAAACCCATCGTTTTACTGGATAGTAACGGCTTCTACGCGACCCTCAGGCCTCACCTGGATAAACTGGTGCAAGAAAATTTCATCAAACAACCAGCCGAACATTTATATCATTTTTCTGCGGCCATTGATGAAATGTTTGAATATCTGGAAGGATATTAACCCATAAAAAAAGCCCCCACACGCAAAGGTACGAGGGCTTTTTATATATGGTGAGCCAGGAGAGATTCGAACTCTCGACCAACGGCTTAAAAGGCCGCTGCTCTACCGGCTGAGCTACTGGCTCATCCATTTTTTTCAGAAGTCGTCAAATGTAAGGAATAATCATTTTTGTGTCAACTTTTCCTGTCCTTTTTTTCGAGTATTTTTTATTTTTTTTCATCCGCAAAATAATCACGTGTCACTTTAACAATCACACCCGATAAACCGATCAAGCCGATCAGGTTAGGAAAGGCCATCAGGCCGTTAAAAACATCGGCCATAGTCCAAACCAATTCCAGTTGAGTAACCGTACCGATGAGTACGTATAAACTGAAGGCGCCGCGATACAAACTCACGACCGTGCGCATATCGGGCTGTAACAATTTTCCGTAAACATGCCGCACAATAAATATATAGGCGATGATAATCGCGCCAAGCGCAGGCAGCGGATTCGCTGCGGTTTGCCAAACGATCCATAGGGGCAGAATCGAAAGAACCAGCAGAATCCAGGTAACAGCCTGTTTCGTTTTCTGGCCGGTTTCGGCGATAAATTCCAGAGCTTTCTCGCCATAGTAGCTCCAACCCAAAATGGTTGAGTAGGCAAATAAAACCAAACCCACAGATACCACTAACCCGCCTCCGGTATGGCCCAGGCTGGCTTCAAATGCTTTGGTGGTTAGCTCCGCTCCGGTCAGCAATGGATTGCTCGTCCATAAACCGGAAACCAAAATGGCGAAACCGGTCAACGAACAGACGACTATAGTATCGATAAAAGTCTGGGTCATGGAAACCATGGCCTGCGTAACCGGATGTTTGGTAATGGCCGCCGCGGCGGCAATAGGTGAACTGCCCAGGCCTGATTCATTGGAAAACACCCCCCGGGCTACCCCCATACGGATCGTAAGCATCACGCTGGAACCGAGGAAACCGCCCACTGCCGCCGTCCCCGTAAAAGCATTTTTCATGATCAACATAAAAATATGGGGAATAATGTCGTAATGAAGGATAAGAATGATGAGAGCGCTGCCAAAATAAAACAAAATCATTGCCGGAACCAATATGCCCGTAACACGCCCAATGCTTTTGATACCGCCGAGAATAACGATAATTGTTAATATCATCAGAATGATCCCGGTCCAAACCGGAGGTAAATTGAAGCTGGCTTGCAAAGCTTCGGCCACGGAATTGGATTGTACCATATTACCAATGCCAAAAGCAGCCACAGCAGCAAAAACGGCGAACAACATACCCAGCCAGCGGGCTTTCAGGCCTTCCTGCAAATAATACATCGGGCCGCCGCTCATGGTGCCGGTTTCGTCCACTTTACGGTATTTAACGGCTAAAACGGCCTCGCCATATTTGGTGGCCATACCGAACAAACCAGTGATCCACATCCAGAAAAGGGCTCCCGGGCCTCCTGCGGCAATGGCTGTGGCTACCCCGGCAATATTCCCTGTTCCCACTGTAGCCGAAAGCGCGGTCATCAAAGCCTGAAAATGGCTGATATCCCCGGGCTGATCCCCTTCTTCCTTACGCTTTATCAAAGCCAGATACAACGAATGGGTCAGTTTGGTGAATTGCAAACCGCGCAAAGCAAACGTTAAATAGATACCGGTACCGACCAGTAAAATGAGCAGAGGCGCGCCCCAAACATAACCGCTTAAGGTATTAAAAAATTGTAGAAGATTTTCCGCCATCTTTATTCCTCTCCCAGATTCAGATGATACAGAACAGCTTCCAATACGCCGCCCGCCAGATTAAAATACGCAGCCGGGATCGCCCGGCTGTCAGTTTCTTTTGCCGGCGGCTGTACTTCCGCAAATACCGTCCCCCTGTCGATCATAATACCGCTATTCAGCATGCCGGACAAATGACCGTTTTGTGGAGCTAAAATAGGTATGTCTCCGATTTTGCCGATAACTTCTTTTTCGTGCACAAAATCGCCCGCGGATTTTTCAGCTATAAATACACCCTCCAAAGGAGCCCGGATCAGATGGGTTTCGGGCTCCCGATCACCTTTATCGCTCATTTCAAAAGTATCTTGTAAGAAAGGATAAAACACCCTGCCTTTATGCGGCTCTTCGTATATAATGCGATAATGTCCGGGCATTGCTTCGGTGTGATGCGTAAAGGTAATAATGGTAACCTGATCATTTAACGCAGGTTGCACGGATTTTTGCAGCGCCGGATCGGATACAATTAGAAAATCGAAACGCGCTCTTTTCAGATATGGAAAGTCTGCCGGCACAAGGTATGCTATTTCCCGGTTATTGAGTTGGAATTCCAGATAGTCAAGCGGGTTTTGCTCGTTGGAAATCATCCCGCTTTCCAGCGCATAGGAAAAGGTACGGGCCGGTATATTTTCGATGGTTTTTGAACCCGTATAAGCAGCCGCGTTATATGTGCGATGAAAATGGATGTCCAGCGGCCTTTGCTGCTCGGCAATAACCACTCCAAACCCTGCCCGGAACAAACGCAAAGCGCACGCCGTGCCAAGATCGCCGGCGCCGAGGATTAAAATATTTGCACGCATACTATCCTTTACCGCGGGTCTAACTTTCCTGGGGCATCAGCGGAAAGCCTGTTTCTTTAAGTCGTTGGTCAAATGTAAAAATGATATCGGCATTTTTACGGCGCAGGGTTTCCAATATATAAAAATGACGCAATTCCAGATCGGTGCTTTCCGATTTAAGAAACTGATTGAGCACCTGTTTTCGTACCCTGCGGGAAATCCAATCCATACGCAGATGGATGGTGATGATGCTCTCGTCGATAATCTGCATAAATTTTTGCGCCGTTTTTTTGTTTATGGATGAACTCAACTCCATTACGGCTTCGTCCAGTACGGTATTATTGGTGATGATTTTGGCATTGTTATCGAGCAGGTTCTCGAAATAAGCTTTAGCCGCGGCGTGCTTTGGGTTTGTGCTATCCACCAGCGCCACCCAGGCCGACGAATCAACAAAACAAGTCATTATTTTCATTTTTCAGGATTATCCTTTTTGCAAATCCAATAATTTTAGCAAAGGATTTTTTGATATTTTGATATCCAGGCGCCGCGAACGAATCTTCTTTACCATTACTTCCACTTTATCTCCTTCGTTCAACCGCAGGCGCGCTATTACCTCTCCAGGAATTTCAATTTGATTTTTTTTATCAAGCTGACAAATAAATGTACCGGACAGCATTTTTATCCTCCCAGATACCAATTTTTAAATTCATAGGATTCAAATACCGAATCCTCGCAGATGACCTTATGGATAAGATCGAGTGGGATTCGTTCAAAATAAATATTTTGTGCGGAAACGCCTTTGGCTTTACCGTTATACACTTCTTCCGGAGCATAACTGCTTTTTTTGATGGAGCGCTCACTTTCCAGCAGCACTTTTTCTGTTTCCGCTGCCAGGTAAACGGGTATATTGAAATGTTTCGCGGTTAAACACAGGGGAAGGGTACCGGCTTTATTGATAATCCCTGTTTCATAGATGCGATCCGCGCCGATCAGAACCAGATTCATCTGCGGCATAAAAACGCCCATATTGTTATCGGCAATAACGGTAACCTTTATGCCTTTGGAAGCCAGAAACTCGGCCATTTCGATACCTTCGTCCGGAGGATGGCTTTTAAGGCAGAACACTTCGAAACGCCGCTTGGACTTATGCGCAGCCAATAAGATATTGACGATATGCCGGCTCTGGCTGATGGTCATAATTTTATTACCGTTAGCGATAATACGGCAGCCAAACTGGGCAATTTTGTTCACGTTGCTTTTGATTTCATCCTTAAGCAGATCAATTTTAGCGGCTGAAAGGGAAAACACTTCGTCCGGAGTCTTGTCCGAATTGATCAGGCGCTTAAAATACAACAGATAGGTAGCGCTGACCCGGCGCAGCAAAGCCATATTAGGCTGTTTCTTAATCAGATTTTTGGAAATGTTTTGCAGATGTTTGTAGAGCTCTTCGCTGTCGGCTTTCTGGGTAATACCTTCATTCAACACATTTTGAAACAGCTCCAGCATTTTTTCCGTTAAGTCCAATGAACCGGATCGGTTGTCGTTCAAGAGGTCTTCTAATTTAATCTTGCCCATGGTTAGCCTTTGTAGATTGGTTTATCCATTCTAAATACGCACCCAGTCCCTTTTCAATTGTTAAGGCGATGATTTCCGGTACTTCGTAGGGATGCAATTCTTTTATGCTATTCTCGATCGCTTTGTAGTTTTCTTCAGTGGATTTAATGATCACCAGTAATTCATCGTCGGTTTCCACCTTACCCTGCCAACGGTAGATGGAGGTAATGCCGGGGATGATATTGCAACAGGCCGCCAATTCACGGGAGACCAGCTCGTTTGCTATAGTTTGGGCTGCGGAAAAAGTAGGGACGGTGCACAGGATTGTAAGGTAGCTTTGTTTCATTCGACGTTCCCGCTTGTTTATTTTATTATGTTACAAATTTAAAAAAAACAATGCAAATAAAGCGCTAACCCATTTTAGTATCACACCTATCCTAAATAATTTGCTATATCAATATGTAACTAAGTTAGTTAAAGCAAATACAAAATTCCCCCCTTAATAAAGGGGGTTAGGGGGTTGTAAGATCGTGTAAAATATTGTCTATATCTTTTGCGTAAAACACCCCCTTAGTCCCTACGCCTCGGCGCACAAGCCTTATTAGGGGGAAACTTGTAAATACTGGTATTTCGTCGCGTGGCCTTTTCTATTATTTAGGACGGCTGTGCAAATTCGCATAAATGGTTCATTCAAAAGAACACCACGACAAAATCGAGCAGTCCGAAAACTCGGTTGGAACGCAGTCCATTGTCAAGTTTTTTCGGAAATTTCCGAAAAACAACTTAACCCTGTTTATTTTGTGGCGAAGTGTTAACAGGAAGAAGCAGACAGCCGGCTGACCCAAACCGAGAGATATTGTGTCAAATAGAAAAGCAGGCAAATATCACTTTCGGGTCCTGCTTAAATGGTCGTACACCCGAAGAAAACAGAATTTTAAATCGAATCGTATTTTATCAAATTATTATGAATGTATCCGGCCGTATTCCCCAACCTTTTAGCAATATTTACCGCGGCGGTCTAATAAAATCGGAAACACGGTTTCCGTACAATCCCGGTCACTATGCGGTTATCCTCTTTATGGTCGGATTGATGTTGGTCTCATCTGTAAAAAGCCAAACCGTAATCCATAACAATCTGGGAATTAAAGACGGGATGGTCTATTCGCAGGTAACCTCCATCCATAAAGATATATATGGTTATATGTGGTTTGGCACCTCCAGCGGATTATCCCGTTGGGACGGGCATCATTTCAATAATTACATTTTTCCCAAAAGCCTGTCCGATAATAACTGTAAATGGATTACCGAATTTGCGGACAGTTTGATGATCATCGCCACACGCAAAAATGTGGTAAAGTATAATTACCGCACATTCCGACGTCTCAACGGTTTTCCTTACGACCCAAACATCCGAATCAGCGGGCTGCTCGTTTCGGGGAATGCATTGTTTATTGCCACGCAAACTTCGGGATTATGGATTCTTAAAGACGAGACCTGGCGCAATCTTACTCAAAAAGACGGTTTGGCCGCGAACGAAATAACGGCCATAACAAAATCGGATCCCGGCGCCGTCTATCTTTCGGATGGCGAGGCAAATATTTATCTTTACAGGGATGGAATTTTAAAAACCGTAGATATTGCCGGTATACCCAAAGATTTGGGAATCAACTGTCTTTATAAAGACGACAATGACGTGCTGTGGGTGGGAACAAAAAAGAAGGGTTTATACTTTGCCACTTCCGCAGGATATTTAAAACAAAGACCGATTCTAAGCGGAAGAAAAATCAATTCTATATCCGAGGGCGAAAACGGCCAATTCTTCGTGGCCACCGACAAAGGGGTATCCATAATCCGAAATTATAAGCCTGTTTTCCGGCTGACCCAAAAGCAGGGTTTATCCGCCAAATTTATATGGCAGGTCTATCCCGATCGAAACAATGTGTACTATATTGCCACCGACGGCGGCGGGGTTGATATATATCGGCCGGGACTTTTTGCCACCATCGATCAATCCTGCAACTTACCGAACAATGAAGTATGGGCGATCTGCGAGGATAGGGATCGGCATTTTTATATTGGAACCACCAACGGCGTTGCTGTGTATTCTTTAGACGGTGATACCTGCCGCTTTATTAAATCGATTCTGCCGGATCATATCATACTTGCTCTGCATTACGCATCAGACGGCGTCCTGTATGCGGCAACCAACGAACACGGCGTATATGCGATAAAGCAGAATAAAATAATCCATATAGATACCGCACTGGGTTTAAGCGGCACTTCGGTTTGGACCATTGCCGAAGACAATGCTGGACTAATCTATTTTGGCACATACGGCGGCGGGATAAACATCTGGAACGGCGCCCGGATTACAGACACCCTTACCACGGCGGACGGTTTACCGTCGGATGACATCATATCGTCTTATCTCGGTTCCGACGGTTCCATCTATTTCGGCACGGACGGCGGCGGAGTGGTTAAGTATAATCGGGGTACGATTGACACCGTGTTGTTAAAAACCAACACCATCTGGAGCACCTTTGAAGATCAGGAAAACAATCTCTATTTTGCCACCGATGACAAAGGATTGATTTATTACAGAAACGGCCAATGGGACACTTTGAGCATTCAGGAAGGGTTGTCGCACAACAGCATTCTCGGTATTCTGCAGGATAAACGGGGAAAGTTGTACTTAAGCAGCGATAACGGCCTGAACAGCGTTGAATTCATCGGCGATTCCATCCGCATTATACGAATCGGCGACAAGGAAGGGTTGTCGGCCAATGAATGCAATCAGGGCGCTTATTTTAAGGACAGCCGCTCTCTTCTGTGGTTTGGCACCGTAAACGGCGTAACCCGCTTTAATCCGGAATATTTTTTGCCGGACAGTCTTCCGCCAAAGACGCACTTAACCAGCATCCGTTTATACGATAAAGAGTTATTGACCGGAGGCAAACCGGCAAGAGGAACCTTCTCTTATAATGAAAATTATTTCAAATTTGAATTTATCGGCATCAATTTTGCGGAACCGTACGGAACCCGCTATAAATATCGTCTAAAGGGGCTGGAAGATAATTGGTCTGTAACCCAGCATAATTACGTTCAATACACCAATCTGAAAAACAATAATTATACATTTGAAGTTATGGCCGGAAACAGATGGGGCTACTGGAGCCGGCCGGTAACCTATTCCTTCACCATAGCAGCTCCCTTCTGGCAGACGTGGTGGTTTGCTTTGCTGATTCTGCTGATCATAGCCGTTCCCTCTTTCATAATCATTCGTCAGCGCACTTTGCGAACGGCGGCTATGCAGAATTTGCGGGCTAAAATCGCTGCCGACCTTCACGATGAAATCGGCGCTGGTCTGTCGGAAATCAGTATTCTTAGCGCCGTTATCCCGGCCAAAGCGCCTGAGGATGTCGTAAAGCAACTCCGGCCAGACCTGGAAAAAATAGGCGTCACAGCGCGTTCGATCATCGATAAAATGAGCGATATTGTCTGGATGGTGAATCCGCATAAAGATTCCATGGCCAGCTTAATCAACCGATTAACCGATTCTTTCAGCGATATTTTCGAGGCCAAAGGCATTCAGTTTAAAACCCGGAACATTGAGGCGCTTAATCGAAAGAAAATTAAGATGGAATACCGGCAGCACTTGTTTCTTATTTTTAAAGAAGCAATTCATAACGCCGTCAAATACAGCGGAGCGCATTCCATAACTTTATCCGTTCAAATTCACGGTACAAAACTCAAAATCACGTTGCAAGATGACGGCCGGGGCATAAAAGATCAAAAATCGGTTTCCGGCAACGGTCTTAAAAATATGAAAAAACGCGCCGCCGATATCAACGGCGCTCTGTTTGTTACCAGCGAGCCGGGCAAGGGTACCACGGTAGAGTTTATCGGCAGTTTGAAATAGATCGGGGAAAACTGCGCAAAAGAGACTTGTGCGACATTCCCCGAACAAAATAGCCCGAATATGCTATTGAATGATGTCGGTTATTTAAATAGGTTTGTTCTGCCGCTTTTTCACTATTAACGGTTATTGCGAGAGAAGAATGATTCATGTGATTATCACCGAAGACAATGATACCATCCGCGAGGGGCTGGCTTTACTGATAAACGCGTCGGATGGGCTGAAATGCAGCGCCGCCTATGCACAATGCGAAGATATGCTGGCCGATTACAAAAACCATCGGGTGGATGTTTTTCTACAGGATATCGGTTTGCCGGGGATGAACGGAATAGAGTGCGTTCAGCTGCTGCGCCAGGAGATGCCCGAAGCGCTTATCCTGATGCTGACCGTATATGAAGACGAAGAAAATATTTTTAACGCCCTTAAAGCCGGTGCCAGCGGATATTTGCTAAAAAAGACGGCGCCGGCGCAGTTGATCGAAGCCATAAAAGACGCCTATGAAGGCGGGTCGCCTATGAGCGCCAATATTGCGCGTAAAGTAGTGCGCTTTTTCCAATCCGGCAGCGGCGCCAAAAAACCGGATATGCATAATCTTTCCCGGCGGGAAGTAGAAATATTATCCGGCCTGGCGGCCGGCAACAGCTACAAAATGCTGGCCGATAAACTGTTCATCAGTATTCACACGGTTCGTTCCCATATCCGACATATTTACAAAAAGCTGCAGGTGCATAACCAATCCGAAGCCGTTTCACGGGCTTATAAAAACGGCATTATCTGAGATATTCCACCTCCCTTCCCTTCCCCCAAAATCATCCTTTCTGATGACAAAAATAGCATAAATGGGCGATTGTCAAATGGATTGCATTCCGTATATTTATCCAAAGTCTTACGCGCCAAAGCGCGTATCGGCTCTGTTTTGAAGCGGCGGCAGACCATAATACCATTTCCGGACTAACCGGGAAGTGAAGTTTGAAAGGGATTACCTAACCATTTTCAGGAGGAATCTTATGAAAAAAATTGTTATTTTTTCTATCCTTGTCTTATTTACCTCCCTCGCCTTTGCCCAGGTGAACGAACAGGATTCTCTGGCGCTGGTGGCTTTATACAAAAGCGCGGATGGAGATAACTGGACGAATAAGGATAACTGGTTGACCGCTAAGCCTGTGAGCCAATGGTACGGCGTCACCGTTTCCCGCGAAAGAGTGACATCCCTGCAGTTGGACAATAATAACTTAACCGGAACCATTCCCGACGACATTTGTAATCTGGACGCTTTACAATATTTATATCTTAATAACAACAATCTGAGCGGTGAAATTCCGGCCAATATCGGAAATATGACGGCGCTGTATCGACTGTATCTGAGCGAAAATAACTTAAGCGGCAAACTGCCCTCCTCTTTGGAAAAATTATCGTATCTCGTTCACCTCATTTTGAATGACAATAATTTGGAAGGCGAAATCATCCCCGGGATAGCCGGTTTGGAAAATCTAACCCAGTTAAAACTTCAAAATAACCTGTTGGAAGGCGAAATTCCTTCGGCCCTGGCGAAATTAAGGGTTTTGGATATTCTCTATTTAGGCGGGAACTATCTACAGGGCGCGGTACCGGTTGCCTTTAATGATATGAAATCATTGAGGCTTTTTGAAATCCAGCATAACCGTATAAAGGATTTGCCCGATTTAACGGGTCTCTCCGGTATCGAGCGGTTTAACGCCACGTACAATCAGCTCACCTTCGAAGACCTGGAAACCAACAGCCAATTTTTCGGTTCCAAATTTTCCTATCTGTTTCAGGATAGCGTTGGTCAGGAAAGTTACAAGGAATTGCTTCAGGGCGAAGCATACGAGCTTTCGGTTTCCGTCAGCGGAACGGCGAATTATTATCAGTGGATGAAGGACGGAGAACGGATTCCCGGAGCCACAGACAGCGTTTACACCATCTCATCGGCCGCAGCGCAAGACGCCGGTTCCTACGTTTGCATGATTCGCAACACCATCGCTACAGGTTTAACGCTGTACAGCCGTCCGCAGCGCATAAGCATCAAAAATATTACCGAACAGGATTCCCTGGCGCTGGTGGCTTTGTATGACAGCGCAAACGGCGGCGGTTGGTTACACAATGACAACTGGTTAAGCGGCCCTGCCCCATCCTGGTACGGTGTTACTATCCAAAACGGCCGGGTCACGAAAATAGACCTGCACGATAACAATTTAACCGGAACCATTCCCGCCGCTCTCGGACAGTGCGATTCGTTGAAATATCTGTATCTCTATTCCAATAATTTGAGCGGCGCTATTCCGCCGCAATTGGGAAATTGCCTGAACTTGCAAAATCTGCGATTGGATTTTAATCAATTAACGGGTTCGGTCCCTGCCGAATTTTCTCAATTGGAACATTTGATCTATCTGGCTTTAAACAGTAATCAGTTATCCGCTTTGCCCGATTTTACGGGAAGCCCTCTGGATAACGGCCCTCTGAGTTATTTTTACGTGGATTTCAACCGCCTGGATTTTGGCGATATTGAACCCAATGTGAACGTAGCCAATGCTTCCTTTCTTTACAGCCCTCAGGACAGCCTGGGGCAAGAAAAGGACACTATACTTACGGCGGGCGACGCGTTCGTAATGAGCGTATCGGCCGGCGGGGACAGCACACGCTACCAGTGGATGAAAAACGGGGCGGATATCAGCGGAGCAACCGACAGCATCTACGCTATTTCTTCAGCCGATTCAACTGATTCCGGGGTTTATGTCTGCCGGATGACCAACACGTTGGCGCCGGATCTTACATTATACAGTAAACCGGTAACGGTTACCGTTAAAGGCGCTACCGCGATTGGAAACGACCGCTCTTCCGATTTACCCCGGAAGTACGTTCTGCGACAAAATTATCCCAACCCCTTCAACCCCGGCACCACAATCGTTTTCGATTTACCGCAGGCGGCCAAAGTAACCGTAACCGTTTATAATATACTCGGACAGCGAATGGCGGTTCTGCTGGATGAACAAAAGCCGGCCGGTACACATTCGGTCACTTTTACGGCGGAACATCTTTCCGCAGGACTATATTTTTACGAAATAAAAGCCAACAATTTTAATCAGGTAAGAAAAATGATACTGGCAAAATAGGAGATAACCCATGAAACGATTTTTACAAATCAGCACGATTATTGTTTTAGTCAGCAATTTACTGTTTGGCCAAAAAATGTTTAAACAAGAAGGCACTCCCTCTACACCCGATCCCGGACAGATTGCGCGGGACTTTTTTAACAGCCATCAGGCGAACCACACCAATAGAACCTACGGCACAACCGGCACAGCGGTCGCAAGAGAAGATGCCTTTTACGGCAAAGCCGCAGAGGACTATTTCGGTTATTCCGTCTCATCAGCAGGCGATGTGAACGGCGACGGCTATGATGATTTGATTATCGGCGCTTACGGGAACGACGACGCCGGAACGACAGCCGGAAAGGCCTATATTTATTTTGGCGGCAAATCCATAGATTACGTGGCCGATGTTACGCTTAGCGGTGCGGCCTCTTATGACTATTTTGGCCGTACGGTTTCTTCCGCCGGGGATGTGAACGGAGACGGCTATGACGATGTGATTGTTGGCGCTTATGGAAATGATGACGCCGGGAGTTCCGCAGGCAAAGTTTATATCTATTTTGGCGGGCCTGCTATGGATAACACGGCGGATGTCTCTATGGTCGGAGAAAATGCCAGTGATTATTTCGGTTACTCCGTAACGTCAGCCGGGGATGTAAATGGCGACGGGTATGATGATGTGCTCATTTCGGCCACCGGAAATGACGATGGCGGGGTTTCGGCCGGTAAAACGTACATATATTTTGGCGGTACAACTATGGATAACACGGCAGATGTAACTATGATCGGAGAAGTGAGCGCTGACAATTTTGGCAACAGTGTTTCATCTGCCGGAGACGTGAACGGTGACGGGTATGACGATGTAATTATCGGCGCTCATAATAATGACGAAGCGGGAAATTTGGCTGGCAAAGCTTACATCTATTTTGGCGGCGCTTCTATGGACAACACCGCCGACCTTACCATGTTAGGTGAAACAGCAAGCAATTATTTTGGATATTCCGTTTCTTCTGCCGGTGACATTAATGCAGACGGTTATGACGACGTAATTATTGGCGCCTACGGCAATGCCGCCAGTACCGGCAAAGTTTATATCTATTTGGGCGGAAGCAGTATGGATAATTCGGCCGATATAACGATGACCGGCGAAAGTACGGGCGATTCTTTTGGGATTTCTGTTTCTGATGCCGGAGACGTAAACGGTGACGGCTACGGCGACGTGCTGATCGGCGCATCCGGAGATGATTATCGTGCCATTAACGCCGGTAAAGCTTACCTTTATTTTGGATCCGATGCAATGGATACAACACCCGATTTTACCATGTTTGGTGAAGTCAGCGACGACCAGTTGGGGCTCAATGTTTCCTCAGCAGGAGATGTAAATGGCGACGGTTATGCCGATTTACTGCTCGGCGTTTATAGAAATGATGATGCCGGTACCGACGCCGGTAAAGCTTATCTGTACACCCATAAATTAAATGGGCAAACAAGTTATGCCGACTGGCACGTGACGGGCGGTGCCGAGCAGGATGAATTCGGTTATTCCGTATCTTCGGCCGGGGATGTAAACGGAGACGGATATGATGACGTAATTGTTGGCGCTTATAATGATCCTTGGCAAAATAATCCCGGGAAAGCTTTTATTTATTTCGGGGGCGCATCCATGGATACCACAGCAGACGTTACATTGACCGGTGAAAATGTGATCGATAATTTTGGATATTCTGTTTCCTCGGCGGGAGATGTGAATGGCGACGGATATGATGATGTGATTGTCGGCGCCTACAACGATTCTGAAGTCGCCCCACAGGCCGGCAAGGTCTATGTCTTTTTCGGCGGTTCAGCCATGGATAACACGGCGGATGTGAAGATGCTGGCAGAAGCCGGCAGTGATTTTTTTGGTTATTCCGTTTCTTCCGCCGGTGATGTAAACGGCGATGGATACGCCGATGTGCTCATTGGCGCGCCGAATAAGAATTCCTATACAGGAAAAGTGTATATTTATTATGGCGGCTCTTCTATGGATAACACAGCGGATTGGTCCGCTACTGGTGAAGGAACAGATGATCGTTTTGGAAGATCCGTATCATCAGCGGGTGATGTAAACGGCGACGGTTTTGATGATATTGTTATCGGCGCCGATCTTTATAGCAATGGCAGCGCGTATTTAGGCAGAGCCTATATTTATTTGGGCGGGGAAAACAATTTAAACAAAACAGCAACCATGACCGGGGAAGCCTCGGGCGATAGATTTGGAGCTTCCGTTTCGTCTGCAGGTGATGTGAATAACGACGGTTATGATGATGTGATTATTGGAGCGTATAATAACGATGACGCTGCAACGGACGCCGGAAAAGCATACCTTTATTTTGGCGCCGCCCATGTGGATACCATCGCCGATTTAACCATGACCGGAGAGAAACTTGCTGCTCAATTTGGGAATTCCGTTTCAGCCGCAGGTGACGTGAATGGCGACGGTTATGATGATGTAATTGTTGGGTCATTTTATATTGGCACATCATATATCTTTTTCGGTGGTAATGCCGCCTACATGGATAATACCGCTGATATTATTATACACGGTGTAAGAACGGATT
>DRQG01000122.1 GCA_011369465.1 Caldithrix abyssi | reverse complement strand
GAAATCCAGGCCCGGGGTTCTTTCACAGAATCTGCCGGTATGGCTTCCAGAAGCCATTGCCAGCGGTGCATCAGATAGCGATTCGTTAAATTATTCAGGGCTTCTTGTTGCAGATATTCCGGTAAACGAAATGCCGAACCTTTCAGAGGAATCATTCCGTCTTGAGAGATGATTGGCAGAGCAACAACCCGTTGACGCGGGAGAGGCGGCCGGAATTGAATCCAAAGTATTCCGTATATAAGCAGAATAAGTAAGGAATAGGTGAGTTGCCTGCGTTTCTTCAGGTTGTGATCCATCAGTTTGGAGGCAGCCAGAAATTGCAGACTTAAATTAACGGTGAGAAGAAAGAACAATAACAGCAGCACTCCACCGGGAACGCCGCCGGATAAAAACGATATTATTTCGGCCATGGGTTACCTTAGCATGTTTGGAGTTTTAAAAAAGAGGATATGCGCACATTCGGCATATCCTCTCATATCTGTACAATTGGCAACAGCCTGCCGTACCGTCCGCTTTCGGGAGACTATTTATCTTTTTTTGTTGACACTTCCCCATCTGAGGACGGTTTCGGTTTATCGGTTTTGGCCGCTTGCTTTTTGGTTACAACTTTTTTGGACCCGGATTTTTTTGCCGGAGTTTTTGAAGAATCGTCTTTTGCCGGGTTTTTCTTTTTACCCTTTTTGGAGTTCATAAAGGCGACCTTATCCACGCTTTTGCCCTGTAAAACCTGATCAATTTGTTCGCCGTCCAAAATCTCGTGATCGAGCAAAGCTTCAGCCAGCGCATGCAACTTATCAATATTTTTACTCAACAAGTCTTCGGCTTTTTTCTGCGCTTCGGTTACGATTCTTCTTACTTCATCATCGATCTCTCTGGCTACTTCTTCGCTGTAATCCCGGTGCTGAGCGATCTCGCGGCCTAAAAATATTTCCTGATCTTTCTTTCCGAAGGTAACCGGTCCCAGTTTTTCGCTCATCCCCCATTCGCAAACCATTTTGCGGGCCAGTTCTGTAGCGCGCTCAATATCGTTGCCGGCACCCGTTGTCAGACGATCAAATACGATTTTCTCTGCGGCCCGGCCGCCCAGCAACTGGGCCAGCATTCCCTGCAAATATTCCTTGGAGTAAGTGTGCCGTTCGTCGATGGGCAGATAGGAGGTAACTCCCAACGCTCTTCCGCGCGGAATAATGGTCACTTTGTGCACGGGATCGGTTCCGGGGATCAGTTTTCCTACGAGCACATGCCCGGATTCGTGATAGGCCGTTGTTTTCTTTTCTTCATCACTGATCAGCATGGATTTACGTTCCATACCCATCATAATTTTGTCTTTGGCTTCTTCGAAATCGGCCATGGCCACCCTATTGCGGTCACGACGGGCGGCCAGCAGAGCGGCCTCGTTAACCAGATTGGCCAGGTCGGCGCCGGAAAGGCCGGGCGTTCCCTTAGCCAGAGCTTCAAGGTCAACCGAATCGTCAATGGGCACCTTTTTGGTGTGTACTTTCAATATACCGGCGCGACCGCGCACATCGGGACGGTCAACGACGATCTGTCGGTCAAATCGTCCGGGACGCAGCAGGGCTGCATCCAATACATCGGGACGGTTGGTTGCGGCAATCAGGATAACGCCTTCTTTGGTATCAAATCCGTCCATTTCCACCAGCAATTGATTCAAAGTCTGTTCGCGTTCGTCGTGGCCGCCGCCAAGACCTGCGCCGCGGTGGCGCCCGACAGCATCGATTTCATCAATAAAAATAATACAGGGCGCGTTTTTCCGGCCCACTTCAAACAGATCGCGTACCCGGCTGGCGCCCACACCCACGAACATTTCCACAAAATCTGCACCGCTCATACTAAAGAAGGGCACGCCCGCCTCACCGGCTACCGCTTTGGCCAGCAGGGTTTTACCCGTTCCCGGGGGGCCAAGCAGCAGCGCGCCTTTGGGAATTTTACCGCCCAGACGGGTAAATTTACTCGGGTCTTTCAGAAATTCGATGATTTCCTGTAATTCCATCTTGGCCTCGTCGGCGCCGGCCACATCATCAAAAGTAACTTTGGCTTTATCTTCGGTGAGCATACGGGCCTTGCTTTTGCCGAAACTGAAAATTCCCCGTGAACCGCCGCCGCCGCCCTGCATGCGCCGGGCGATAAATATCCAGGCGCCTAAAATCAGAATCCAGGGCAAAATCTGAATAAGCATCAGCGTCCATTCACTGGCCGGTTCGATGAAACGCACCACAACGCCGTGTTTTTCCCAGTCTTCCACGATGCTGTCGTTTACATAGGGTAAAATGGTGCGGATGTATTTGCTGCGCCGGGTAAATTTTTTGCCCTCGAACGGTTCGGCCTGTTTAAGCGTTCCCTGAAACAGATTTTCTTTGATGGTTACCTGACCGGATAGGATCTTATCCTCCTGCAAAAGACGTTTATACACGTTAAAATCCACATCGATTTCATCCGGCCTGCTGTCGCCCCAAAACGTACTCAGAAATATGGCTACAAACAGAATCAGTATCCAGATGATACCCGTTTTGGAAGCCTTTTTCCACTGGAATTCATCGTCCTTGTTCTGTCGATCGAACAGCGGTTTTTTGGAATCTTTATTGTTGTTATCTTTATTGCTGTTTTTCTTATTTTTATCATCCATACCCGTTTAATTCCTTCCTAAAAATTCTTCCGGATTTTTCGGCCATCCCGAACTCCGGACAGATCATTGTATGGGATAGTCCCGGTTCATAGCTACTTTATATTATCCAACCACGTAGATGGATCGCAGATTTCGTTTTATCTGAGCGTCGTCCAATCCGTAACCCACTACGAATTTATCTTCAATATCAAAGCCAATATAGTCAATTTTAATATCCACCTGTCTTTTACTCGGTTTGTTGAGTAAAGTTGCAAATCGCAGCATGCTCGGACCAAAGGCGGACATCAGGTTCTCCAGAAACTGAACCGACAGCCCCGAATCCACAATATCTTCCACCACGAGCACGGCCCGATCTTTTATATCCGCGCTTAACGGCTTGAGTACCTTGATATGCCCGCTCGATTCGCGCGCGTCGCCGTAACTGGAAATGCGAATAAAATCGATTTCCAGATCGATATTGATGTAGCGTATCAAATCGGCTAAAAAGATAAATCCGCCGTTCAGCACACCGATCAATATAGGTTTGGTGCCGGCATAATCTTCGGCGATCTGAGCGCCCAGTTCTTCCAGCCGCTCACAAATTGTCTGTTCCGCAATAAGTAACGAATAATTTTCGGGTACAATTTCCGTTTGTGAAAAATCTCTTCTCATGCAATTCCGTTCTTTCTATGATTTATATTTTATTTCCAGTTTATATATCGTTTTACAGTCCGGCGTTACGCGGTATCGGTTATCAATCCTGTAGCCGGCCACCCAAACAATTTCGTCTTTATTTACCAGAAGAGGCAGAGATTTCTTTTTGTGTAGATCAATTTTCCGGTTAATAAAGAAATCGCTCAACTTCTGCTTTTTATTCATCCCCAGCGGAAAGAACCAGTCGCCTTCGCGCCAGCCACGCACTTCCAACGGGAACCGAATACGATCGCCGCAAATGATTTCCGTATCGGCCTTCGGATTTTTAAAATCGGCCGGTGCTTTATCCAAACGAGTGATGCGTATTTTAAAACTACGATTTTCCGCAACACTTAGATCTTCCGGGATAAACAAGGACGGAAACGATTCCGGCCTTCCTTTAATAAACACGATTTCATCCCGTTCTTTTAACGCGCTCACCTGCTGCTTAAAATGAAAAAGGGCGCCTGTGCGCGCCTGTGCAACAAATGAATCAAATTCCGCAAAATAACCCGTCGGAATGGTGAAATTTAACGGATAAAAAGATGAAATACAATACTCCAGCATACGGCGCCGACGAAGAGCAGGCAAACGGCGGTATTTATCGATGGAAAGAGATAAGCCTTCTTCCGTCGGTTGATTCATCTCTGCAAACAAAATCCGGTTGTCCGACTCGTACATGCGGTACCATTCGTCCAATTCCTTAAGGCTTTTGGCGAATCCGGCATAGAATTCCCTTCCGAAAACATCCTGCAGAACCGGTGTAAGCCGCAATCGGATTTTGTTGCGTAATTTGTCTTCATCGAGATTGCTGCTATCGTCCCGCCAGGCGATCTGCCGTTCGGCAGCATACCGTGCGATCTCTTCACGGGTTAAAAAGAGCAGCGGTCGTATATAAGGGCCGCGCCGTACCGGGATGGAACGCAATCCTTTAATTCCCGATCCTTTAGCCAGACGCATAAGGAATGTTTCCAGCCGGTCGTCCAGATGGTGGGCGGTGGCCAGTTTGCCGTTAACCGAATCGCTCAGGAAAGATTCAAACACTTCATAACGCGCCCGGCGCAGAGCATCTTCGCTGCTATTGCGATCGAATCCTGTGAGACGCCGGCTAAAAAAGGGGATGTTTTTACGGACACAAAAGTCCTGCACAAAACGTTCGTCCTCATCAGATTCCTTACCGCGGATACCGTGGTGTACGTGCAAAACCTGTACATCGAAATTCAGTTTTTTCCGAAGCTGCAAAAGAACATCCAACATCACCATTGAATCCAGGCCGCCGGAAACGGCCGCTATTACGGTATCGTCGGGTTGAATGAGTTGATGCGATTGAATGAAGGTGTGAATTCGGGAAATCAAATTTGAACCCGCGGATGAATGCAATAAAAAAGTAGCGGTGCAGGGACTCGAACCCCGGACACGAGGATTATGATTCCTCTGCTCTAGCCGACTGAGCTACACCGCCATAAAAAAAGAGGCGATCTTCCGATCACCTGCGATAGTAGCGGGGGTAGGATTTGAACCTACGACCTTTGGGTTATGAGCCCAACGAGCTACCAGACTGCTCCACCCCGCGATCATTATAAGTCTTATAATATACAATTTCATTTCTTTTTTGTCAACCTCTTTCGGGAAACTTTTTCACAGCAAAGTATGGCAATATTTAGTTTGTACTTAGTACCATTGTTGTCCAAAATAATTTTTTATTATAAAAACAGGCATTGTTTTTTATGGAGTTACAACAATTCTTAGCTTCATTTTCATATCTGCCTGTCCGCCAACTCTCCCCCTTGGTCCCCCTCTGTTATGTTAGAAAACAAGTCAAAATTACCTATATTTTCATTTTGGGATATAGGCATCCTTTTCTCTAATGGCATAGAGATTTAAGTTTAGTAAAATCTTTTTTAAACTATTCCAATTGCAAGTAATCTGTTATAAGCGGTCT
>DRQG01000121.1 GCA_011369465.1 Caldithrix abyssi | reverse complement strand
TTTAGATTTATTAGTTCCATTTACTCATAGCTGTCCTAAATAATTTGTTTCTAAAAAAATGGATGTTGTTTTTTAAGAAGTTATCTCGCAAATAACTGCAAATGATCGCTCAACCTATTATTCCACCCCCCTCGTTCCCCCCTTATCAAGAGGGGAAGAAAAGGGGGGTGAGGGGTGAGTTACCCAAACCAAGTAATTGAGTGGTGTATAAATCCTCTTTTGATTAGGTTTACAATTTACTCAATACTAAATACTATGTACTCTGTACTAAATACTTTGTACTACTCCCGCTCATCAAAACTTATACGCCTCTTTTGCCAAATCATAGGCCAGCGCCCTACTCATTTGCCGGGCTTCATTCATATCAATAATATGACGTGCAACCAAACCGGCCAGCCAATTGCAATCAACCCGACGGCTTAAGTCGTGCCGGGCCGGTATGGACGGAAAAGCGCGGGTATCATCATTAAAGCCTACTGTATTGTAGATACTCGCCGTTTCCATGGCCTGCTCGCGAAAACGAACCATCCCCTGAAAGCTGTCGTGGAACCACCAGGCCGGGCCAAGCTTCATGGCCGGATAGTGGCCGGCCAGGGGAGCCAGTTCACGGGCATAATTGGTTTCATCCAGAGTAAAAACAATCAGCGTTAAGCGGGGGTCGTTGCCATAGGCATTGAGTAACTCGCGTAAATTATTTGTGTATTCGGTTTGAACGGGTATATCGCAGCCCTTATCCGGGCCGAAGCGGCGAAAGATAAAATCATTGTGATTACGCAAGGCGCCTGGGTGTATCTGCATCACCAGACCGTCTTCAATACTCATCCGGGCCATTTCCATCAGCATATTGGCCGTGAACAGGGCCTGGTCTTCCGCATCGGCTTTGCCCTTTAGAGCGCGCTGAAAGATACATTCCGCTTCTTCATCGCTTAGTTTATGTGTGTACGGACTCAAAACACCCTGATCGGTTGATGTGGCGCCCATTTCCTTAAAAAATTTCCGGCGCTTTTCAATGGCGGCAATAAAGGATTTATAAGAATGAATTTCCTCGCCTACAGCGGCGCTTAGCGCTTTGATTTCCTCTTTCCAATTTTCTCCGGCGATGTTCACCACACCGTCCGGTCTGAACGCCGGCACTACTTTTCCCGACCAGCCTGATTCCCTTAGAAGTTTATGATATTCCAGCGAATCAGCCGCGCCGTCCGTAGTGGACAAAACTTCGATATTAAATTTTTGATATAATGCCCGCGGTAGAAATTCCGGTGTGCTTAATTTATTGCGGATATGATCATAGATTTGTTGGGCATTCTCTCCATTCAGTTTTTCAGGAATTTCAAACACTTCGGCAAATTCATAATTTAACCAGGCGGCAGTAGGGGTTCCGGCAAATAAATAAAAATGATCGGCAAAAATCTGCCATATCTTGCGCGGGTCTTCTTCTACGGGCGTTCCGTCAACAGTCGGCACGCCAAGAGATTCCAATGCAATACCCTGCGAATACAACAGGCGAAAAATATAATGATCGGGGATGATAATCAGTTCGGCCGGATTGGGGAAAGGCTTATTTTCCGCCAATAATTTGGGATCAACGTGTCCGTGCGGGCTGATGATGGGCAAATGTTTAACGTTTTCATACAGTTCAGCGGCAATGTCCCGCACTTCTTTAAGCGGATCAAAAAAACGATGGGGATGTAACGATAACCTACTCATTTTCTTTCTTTCCTATACATCCGATACAGGTTTCACAAATGACCAGTTCGGTGGGTATGATTATTTTTTGTGACGGTTTATCGGGATTTTTTATTTCCTCCAGTAAAAGTTGCGTGGCTACCCGACCGATTTCATCTGTGGGCTGGTCGATAAACGATAACGAAGGCTTTACAAAGCGGTTGTATTCGCTGCCTCCAAAGCAGATTAAATCCATATCCTCGGGAATTTTCACGCCCAGTTCATCCGCTGCCAGCAGGATACCAAGCGCAACGGGATAGGTTACGGCAAAAACAGCCTCGGGAAGGGCGGCTCTTTTATGAAGTTTCATGAAACCGCGATAACCGTCTGCCTCACTAAAGCCGCCTTCAATGATATACTCCGGCGGAATATCCATGCCATTTTCCCGCATTGCCCGTTCATATCCGGCGCGACGTTTCCTGCCGATATTGGTGTGAGAAAAGCCGGCCACATGGGTTATTTTTTTGTATCCCGAGCGGATTAACTGACGTACCGCCTGATAAGAACCACCCTCGTCGTCGGAGGTCACAAAACTGAAATCGGTATTTTCCGGCGCCCGGTCAAAGAATACCAGCGGTACGCTTCTCTGCCGGGCTACTTCAAAAATATCCGTTTCTTTTGTCTGCTCGGAAACCGAAACCAGCAATCCGTCCACGCGCATAGATAACAGGGTCTGAATATGTTTCCGCTCGTTCTGCGCGTTCTCTTGCGAGACGGTCAGAATCACATCATAATCGTTCAGGTAAGCCGTTTCGTAAATCGATTCAATCGTTGATGCGAAAAAGTGGTGGGCAATTTTGGGGACCACCAGGCCGAGGGTATTGGAATGTTGCGCCGATAAATTGCGGGCTATGAAATTGGGTACATAACCGAGTTTTTCGGCGGTTAGACGGACTTTTTCCTTCATTTCCGCACCGATATCGGGATGATCGCGCAGAGCTTTGGAAACGGTGACTTTAGATACGTTAAGCACCCGGGCAATATCGGTAAGCGTTACAGGTCTATGTTTTGACATAAATTGTAAAACCCCATACTTAACCGTTAAAGTTATCGGTTAAGTAAATATGCGTAAAATTGTATTTGATTGCAAATTTTTTTCGCCATCGATAAGGATAGAAATGAGTTGGCAGACTCGTAGGGGAGCTATTTAACTTTTTTATGGCGACCGTTTATTTCGGCGTGTTTCATAATCTGTTTGATCACCTGACAGGCCGCAAAAGCCGCAGAGAAGCCGTTATCTATATTGGACACCGTAACGCCGGGTGCGCAGGAGTTGAGCATGGCCAGCAAAGCGGCCAAACCGTTAAAACTTGCCCCATAACCCACGCTGGTAGGAACACCAAAAACCGGAGCAGAGGCAACACCGCCCACCACCGAAGGAAGCGCGCCTTCCATCCCGGCCACAACCACCAGCGCCGATGCCTGTTGTATCTGTTCGATTTTATTTAAAAAACGGTGCAATCCCGCCACCCCAACATCATTAATCACCTCAAAGGCGGCGTTCATGGCCAGACACACTTCACTGGCTTCGGAAACCACCTTATAGTCGCTGCTGCCTGCGGAAACGATAGCCACATAGGGTTCCCCGCTGGCGGCATCCTTGCGGGCCGGCGGGTTAATAATAAAGGTACGTCCGTCCCTATTGTGCCTACCGGTCGGATATTTTTCTTTAAGAAGATTTAAATGCGTATCCGACAGCCTGGTAAACAAAACCGTGTTTGTTTTTGTGCTTAGTTTCTGGGCCGCCTGCAAAATTTGTTCGGATGATTTGCCTTCACCAAAGACCACTTCGGAAAATCCTTGCCGGAGGTTACGGTGGTAATCCGGGTGCAGAAGTTCCGAAATTTCGTTGTTAAAAGGCCCGCGTTTTAGCTGTTTCAGGGCTTCCTCAATGGTCATACTTCCTTCGGCCACCAGGGCTAAAAGATCGGATATTTGCTTTTCGTTCATAGATTTCCCCCGCCGGTTTTATAGCCTTCCAGATCCAGCACCACCCAGCGATAGCCTCTTTTTCTACCCTCGGCCACCAGTTTCTCTTTAATACTTAGCACCGTGGAAAATTCATCCGGATGGGTTTCGATACGTAAAAAATAGTCTTCACCCGTTTGGCACAGCCGTACGCGATAGACCCGGCATCTCGCCTCTCTGAGCAGCCCTTCCATAACGGCCACGGCTTCGAGATGTCGGTCGGCAATGCGGATGCCGGTCATAATGCGGGAACTTAAACACGGACTGGCCGGTTTCTCGGCAAGTTCGATTTTATTTGCCCTTAAAACTTCCCTAATTTCTGTTTTATCCAAGCCGGCTTCAAACAGTGGCGCAGCGACTTTATGCTCAATGGCTGCTCTATGCCCCGGGCGGAAATCTCCCTGATCAGAAGCGTTGTATCCGTACAAAACCCACCTGTATTCGTCGCTAAGCGCGATATCCGAAGTAATACGGAACAATTCACTTTTGCAATAGTAGCAGCGCTGGTCGTCATTAACCAGGTAGCGGGGGTCGTTGAATTCATTGCTTTTTTCGATACGGTGCATCACTCCAAGATTTTTAGCGAATTGTACGGCGTCCTTCAAATCGGCATCCGGTGTGCTGGCGCTTTGTGTGGTAAGCGCCAGAATCCTACCGCCAATTTGCTCAGAGATTTTTTTTGCCGCCCATACTAAAAAGGCGCTGTCCACTCCACCGGAGAAGGCAATGATCGCTCCCTGAGAGACATATTTTTCTAATATGGCAGCGAACCTGTCCAGTTTTTCGAGCAGTTCTGTCCGGTTGGCATCGATATGATCCGACAAAATATGCTGTGTACGAACAATCGAATCGTTAATCACGCGGTATAATTCTCCCCGTTTTTACCGTAATTGATTTCCGCATTTAGCCTTGCCTGTACATCCCTTATGGAAAGTTCTTTTTCCCGGGCGATCCGTTTGCACTCTTCAAATTCCACGGTTCTGCGCAGACTGCCGTCCGGCATTTCAATCTCTTTAATCTGCACTTCACCCAGAGAGGTCTGCATACGGGTTAGATTGCGTTTTAGTTTACTGCGCTGCGTGTGTATTTTCCGTACGCCAATGGTGGTGGAATGTCTGAACAGGGCTTGCAGCACCCTGTTTTCTTCGGCAACGCTGCAAACAGCGGTAAACAAATGTCCCGGTCTTCCCTTTTTCATGATCACAGGCGTTACGTAGGCATCAACGGCTCCGGCATTCATTACCTCTTCGATCAGAAAGGGGAAAATTTGCGGGTCCATATCATCCATATTGCATTCCAGCACCATTTTTTCATCCGTTTCAAATTCATGCGGTATTTCTGCGGATATTAAACGCAAAACATTGGGAATTCTTTCCATATCTGTCTTACCCGCACCGTACCCGACTTTTTTAACCCGATAAGCGGGGCGGGCTTGTTTCTCTTTGCCGACCAGTACGGAAAGAACGGCCGATCCTGTCGGCGTAACCAGTTCTTTTTCCACGGGTCCGTTTTGAATGGTAAAGCCTTCCAGTAAATAGGCCGTAGCCGGCGCGGGGACCGGATAGGTACCGTGAGCGATATGAACAAATCCGCTGCCTACACGAATGGTACCGCAAAATGCTTTTTCGAATTGCATTTCATGAAAGGCCAAAGCGGCGCCGGTTATATCGACAATGGCGTCCAGAGCGCCCACTTCATGAAAATGCACCCGGTTTACGTCGATCCCGTGTACCCTGGCTTCGGCCTCGGCCAGAGCACGGAACATATCTTTGGACAACATCTTCACTTTGGCGGGTAAATCCCCGGCATCAATGATACGTTCGATATCCGGTAAATGACGATGCTTTTTTTGGTCTTTATAAAGCACATCCACCGTAACGGCGGAAATGCCTTTTTTAACGATCCGATCCACAGTAACCTCTACCTGGGGCAGATTCAGGCGTGCCGGCACTTCTTTAAGCAGCGTAGGATCAAAACCCAAATCGACAAAAGCGCCGAGGATCATATCACCGCTGAGACCGTTGAAGCAATCAAAATAAAGAATGTTCACGAGATCAATTTACCTTTAATTTATCCATCTTCCCTGTTGGATTGTCATTTTATGATAACCCGCTTGCTTTTTAATCGCTTTACGGCGGGATAATAAATTTATGAGTAATGTATTCTCTTCTATCTGAAACTGAATTTAAGCTACAAGGCGGTAATTTAGCAAAGGTTTTTCATGAATAGAGTTTTGATGTGATGATGGACCTCGATGGTTATGGTTAGCACAGGTAACAGGTGTGAACAATCAAAAACCTGTCGGAAAACTGAAAAAAGGATTACACCATACAACACAACCTTTTTCTTTAATTATAGCGGGAACCGGTCTTGAGCCGTTGCAGACCGGGGACATTCAGTAAAATACTGTATGTGCAATCATAATTAAGGATTGGTCGGTGGCTCGGTTCGAAACGGTGACGCCGGTAATCCTTCTTTATTATAAAAATTAGGTACAGATGTCAAATTCCAGCCAAAACGTACTTTGAGAGGATTGCTGATTTTCTTGTTATATACGACCACTGTGGAATCGTCGATTACGGCTTCTGCTTTTACATATTTTTTATCGGCACCGGCAATTTCAAAATGAGTGAGCGTTGTATCTCCTTTGCCTATGAGACCGGAACCAACATAATTGAAGTAAAGTCTTATTTTATCCCCTTCAATTTTCATTGATTTGTACAGCGGACCGGAACATATAATTTCTTTTTGCCCATAAGTTTTTGCTTGCGCCCACAGCGCTAACCGTTCACCTACATCTTTTTTATTCTTTGGATGAATATCTTTCAAATTACCAATATCGGAAGTTACCACCATACCTGTATTGGGAACCGAAAGCGCTCTAAACTGAGCTTCCCGTAACAAAGAGGCGTTTTCCTGAACATATCTTTCCCAGGGAGCAATTTGAACATAATAAAACGGTAGATATGGAGCATGCCTCTCCTTGCGCCAACTTCTAATCAATGCAATAAAAAGCTTTTGATACTGAACAGGCCGGTTAACGTTGTTCTCCCCTTGATACCAGATCACTCCTTTTATAACATAAGGGATATGCGGCCAAATCATCGCATTATATAATGCGGAAGGCCTGCGGTGCGGTTTTCTGACATTCTTAACACAGAGAGGCATACGAGGCTCGGCAGCCTTAACTTTTTCGTTAGAAGAAACTCCCCATTTCAACTTTTTCCAGACATCAAGTGCCTTTTCGTATTTTTCTTCTGCTTCCGGATACTCATTTTCCCAGCGGGTCCACAAGTCGAATATTTTGGATAAGGTTGTATCTTGCTCCAACACTTCTCTACGTACAAAAGATTCTGCAGGCGTTCCTCCTTTATTGGCAATAATAACACCTACAGGCACGTGTAAACTTGTATGAATTTTTCTTGCAAAATAATAGGCAACCGCAGAAATTTCTGCAATATGATCGGGAGTGCAGGCTTCCCACTTGCCTTCACTATCCGCTTGCGGTGTTTCCGCCATTCTATGTTTTACATCAAAGAAGTGAATATCCGGGAACTGAGCCAGAGTAATCTCCGCTTTTGCATCTTCACTCTGTTTAAGGGGCATCGCCATGTTCGACTGGCCGGAAGCCAACCAAACTTCCCCCGAGAGAATGTCTGTTAGAACGATTTTGTTTTTTCCTGAAATTATAATTTTATAAGGTCCTCCTGCCTGCGGTGACATTAACTTAACCTGCCATTCGCCTTTTTCATCTGCCAAAGTCGTTTTAGAATTTTGCATCCAGCTTCCCTTAACCGTCACTGTTTCTCCCGATTCTGCCCAGCCCCAAATCGTTATCATCGTATCCTGTTGAATAACCATCCCGTCGCTAATCACCGCCGGCAAGTTAATTTCGGCGTAACTGCTACGGATTCCCAAAAACAGTATTACACCGATACCGAACTTAAGATATGTTTCCATAATTTTAAAACGGTAAATTACCATATTAAGATATGCCTCTTTCATCCAGCCGTACAATTCGAAATTTGTTTTCATCATTCAATTTCCGTTATTTTTCGCACAAAAGAATCGTCCGCGTTAATCCTTTTTATTTTAAATAAACTATCTTTCGAGACATGACCAAACGGTTAGATGTTTGAAGTCGAACAATATATATACCTGACGCATAACCGAGCGCATTCCAATTGGTTTTGTATGAACCGGCTGGCAGTTTGTCGTCCAGCAATGTTGTAATTTTTTGTCCAAGTGCGTTATAAATACTTAATTCAATATCACTGGTTTTTAACAACCCGAAACGAATGACGACAGAAGAATTAAAAGGATTCGGATAGCTGTTTAAAGAATATTCTTCGGGAATTTTTGCATTATCATCGTTCAAAAAACCGGTTATGATATCAAAATCGGTTATTTCAACCATTCCCTCTGCCCCTCCCCATTGCGGGTCAAAAGACATTTTAACTGAACGGTATTTAATGGAATCGATATACCCCGGAGAAGGATGGAAAGCATACTCATCCGCAAGCAAAATCTCATTTTCGCCTTCCGGTGTTACCCAAACGCTGTAAGTCTGACGGGATATATCCACCGACATTCGAAAATGGAATTTCTGAAATGCTGTATAAGCGACCGAAGCATCGGAGGTGTAAGCGGAACTATCGCTGACTGCTAAATATCCCGAATTATTAAAAAGTATTTTACAGCTCAAATCACCGTACGAGGAAGGACTTTGTTCAGAGAATCCGATAACTCCATCCACTTTATCCGCAGTAGCGTAGGCGGTCCATTCCGCTTCAAAAGAGCCGGTTTGTGTTTCCATTGTATCAATTACAAAGTCTTCGGTGGGTTCGGGAGTAAAGACAGCCGTTACGGTTTTATCCGTATCCATCGTAATTTTCTGCGGGTTCGCGGTTCCCGACAGATCGTCTTTCCATTTAATAAATTGTTCACCAGAGTCCGGCACTGCAGTCAGCGTTACCTCTGTTCCCCCTTCAAATGAGGCCGAATCCGGTTGAACATCCACACGGCCTCTTCCGGAAACGTGTACGGTTAGCGTAAAGTGGGTGATCTGTTTAAATACGGCCGAAATGGTTTTATCGCTGTTCATCGTTACCGTAAGCGGATTGTCTGTTCCGCTGGTATCACCGCTCCAATGATCAAATCGATATCTGGAGCTCGCTCGGGCCGTCAGTTGTACCTGTGTGTTTTCCGTAAATTTACCTCCCTGCGGCCAAACACTGCCTCCCGTTCCTTCCACTTCCGCCGTTATCTCATATTGAACGGGGATCGTGCCGGTAACATACTCATAAGCACCAATATCCCACTCATTTCCCTGGGGACGAATTTCATTCATAAAATCCCGTCCAATATCCTGGCCGTATCTCACTAAATAATCATATATTTCCCCGCCCCGGGCAACACCGGAGTCGATCGCGGAACTTCCTGCCAACAGACTAAAATCATAAGTGGAAATATTTTTAAACATGGGGTCTGCATTTACCGCGTTTTCTCCATGAATACTCGCATCCCAAAAGAGGTTGTTACTGATTTCCGATTTCGCGGTAACCGCACCACCCAGATGTATGCTCCTCGATTCAATACTTGCAAAGATGTTATTATAAATTAAAAAACTAAAGGTTTCCCGCCAGGGCTCGGATATTCCTGTACGGACGTTGTAAAACGTATTATTAATTACCCGCGTTGTTGTCCCTTTTTTCTCCGGTATGATTCCTGTTTCCGTAAGATCGTGGAAAACATTGCCGATAATCCACACATCATCAACTTCTTCAATGCGAATTCCTTTTTTGGCGTCATATATTTCATTAAAAAGGATCCATACGCGGGTTGGCGCGCCGTCACTCCCCACTACAATCGGACTCACAATACCCGTATTGGAAGAATGCAAATAGTCGTATAATTTGTTTTCGGAAATGATCACATCGCGGGCATATTTTAAATCAATCGCATTTTCTGCGTCGCGATGGATTCGGTTACCCCCGATATATAAATAGCGAGGGCCGGGGTCACACATGTGGCAGGCCTGAATGCCGTCACCGCCGTTTTTGTAAATATTGTTTTCCAGAATCCAGATATGCTCGCCATAATTACTGGCCTGGATGCCGTGACAATCCACATCGGGTTCCCGTATATTATCATGGATTTCGCAATCATATACAACAATATATTTACCTGTTACCGAAACGGTTGGATTAGAGGCGCCCGTTTGTCCGATCGGGTTATGCACTTCGCTATGTCGTAAGCTCCCGTATCGGGCTGTGGTACGAAAATAAACCGTCGATTTATCGTAGAAATCCAGATTTTCCACGATGAAATAGGAGCCGTCCAAACGTATAGGCGATTTAGTGATTTGGGGGCGCGTACTGTCCGCTATGCCTCTTACAAACACCGGCTTATCCGCCGTGCCCTGCATGGTATAAGTTCCGCCGATACTCACGTACGGCCCGCCGTGAATTTCCACAACGCTGCCGGCCGGGATATTACGGGGAATTGTTTTGCGAGGTTTTTGGGATGTTCCGTAAGGATTGTCTGTATCGGTGGCATTGGGATGGGTATTATCAACATAGTGCGTATACACCGTATCGGATCCATATACGTTTTCCACCGTCTCATTGATACCGAACTCCGGAGCAGGAATGCCAATGGGCGGAACATATTCCTGGGCATAAACATTTTTGGAGCTAAGTATCAGAAATATAACAATCAAAGCTTTAAACAAATGTTGAATGTTTGTCATACCTAATCGGTAACTTACAAACTTTTCCGCAACACGTTCTTTCCCGTCAAAATTAAATATGGAATGGAGCATATCAGGAACCTTCCTGCTTGTATATAGAGACTATCGGATATACATCATTTTTAATATTTTCATGTATTTCCCAGCCTGAATACGTACGAAGTATAGTCCGCTTGCCAATTGTTGTCCAAACGAATTTTCCGCATGCCATGTCAATTCATATTCTCCGGCCTGTTGATAATCATTCACCAACTCTGCCACTTTTTTGCCTGTGATGTCGTAAATGGTTAACTGAACATAACTGCCTTGTGGCAGGGAATAATGTATATTCGTGCTTGGATTAAATGGATTGGGATAACTCGATAGAGAATACTTTTCTGGCAAACTAATATCAGGTTTATCAGTCATAACCGTAGTGTTGGTTGAATCATTGTTATATTCTATTGCTCCAATATCCCAGGCTGTACCCTGAGGACGTGGAGTTCCGTAAAAATCCACTTTTATATTAATACCGTAAGCGTTG
>DRQG01000120.1 GCA_011369465.1 Caldithrix abyssi | reverse complement strand
TAAAAACGGATATCATCGATCTGTATAACTTTATCCTTTTGATAGCGCCAGTTTTTTTCGGGCGTTTTTAGAATAAGCGCCCGGTCTGTTTTTTCTTCTTCCACAGTATTCATTACTTTTCGGCGCTTTTCATCGACCTCTATCAGAATACGTCTTACCTTTCCCTGCCGATCAACAATATCACCGTAAATAAGAAGGCGCTCATCAAAATAGAATTTTTTCCAGTACCACCGTTTTAATTCTTTTTTAAGAACGATATTTCCGCTGTTGTAATCGTGGTACGCGGTTCCGGTAAAGTCAATTTCTTCGTTTGCCTTGCGCAGGAGGCCGCGGGCGCGGCAATACGGTGCGTACAAAATCCAGCGGAATGAGCGCTCCGGACCGGGATCGGCCAGCAGCTCATATTCATTTTGCGGGGAAGGCGCATATTCCAATTGAAGGTCGAGTTCTATCTCTTTGTCGGAAAGCGATAATTGAGCGCCGCTTTTGTTATGTTGCAAAAAATTATGTTCGTCGGTTTGCAGCATGACGGGCCGGTCTTGCCTGCCAAGTTGCTTTTGCGGGCGGGTAAAAAAATGATGCAAATAGAGCCGGTTGTCTTTATAAACAAAAAGATCCCAGATGGTAATATCAAAAACCGAACTGAATGGTTTGGTATGCAGCGTGAAAACAAGGTCATACCCGTTTTCACTATGGACGTCGATGTAGAACCACTCGAAGGAAGGCTGGTACATTATTTTATGAATATCATTTTTTTGGACAGCATCAGACCGTTGTCGTTGATCAGGTGATAATAATAAATTCCCGAGGCAACAGTTTTGCCCCATTCGTTCCGACCGTTCCAGAAGAAACGGTGCTTTCCGGCAGACAGCCGACCGTTATGCAATATCCGTACAACTTCTCCCAGGGTGTTGGTGATCATCAGACGGATTGATCCTTCAACCGGCATACCGACTTCCAGACGCGTTGTTCCGTTAAACGGATTGGGGTAGTTTTGAGCCAGGCTGAACCGTATCGGGCGCGCCGGAGCCTCGTCTATCGGGGATAGATCGATATCATTTTCCCCGAAAATAACCACCCGGTACAATGTGGGGGTTCCGGTGCCGTACAACTGCAAAGTGTGCTGCCCGGCAGTGAGGCTGTCCTGAATAACGACGGATTTCGGTTCGCCGAAAAGCCGGTTGCCGTAAAACGATTGGGCCGTTTTATAACCGTAATCGGTGTTGTCGAGCACCAGCTTCAAATCGTCATCGGCGCTATCATCAAAGCTGCTGTACTGATACCCGTAATTAGCCGGACTTGAGTCTTCATCGGCGGTAGCGGAAACATAAACAACCACCCAGCCGCCGTTTGTGTTGAATGTAATTTCCTTCCATAATTCGGCAGAGCCGGATAATTTGGTTTCGTTATATTCCTGATCAAAAACGACGCCGCCCTGATTGCTGCCGATTACGGTAACATCGTAAAGCAGCGGGGACGTTTCCCCGTAAACCATTATATCCTTGGCGCCCGCTCCCATTACCTGATTAAATAGCATGGTTTTGGCGGTAGTGCCCTGTGCATCCGCATTGAAGGATGTGGACGTATCCCAGCCGTAATCGGTTCCGTCTATTACAAAGCGGATATCATCATCATCGCTGATGGGCTGCTGATTGGCATCCAGATACTGTTCCACTCTGGCCGTAGCCAAAACAATATGCGGCCCGTCAGGCGAACTGAAGCTGTAGCTTTTCCACAACCCGGCAGTGGTATCGGTATAAATCTCGTTGGGCACCTGTCTGAGACGCAAAATCTGGAAGGGCGATTCACTCTGATCCAATTGTCCGGCCGTCACTATTTGCACATAATCCATTACAATATCATTCTTGCCGATCCATTCCCGCCGATGCACTTTGATGGTATCGGGCGGCACATGTTCGTAAACCAGGTTGTCCACCCAGATATGAAAGGCCATATCGGTCTGGGGTACATCCTGGGTAACATAGAGTACGGTATCCCCGTCAATTTTAAACAGGATATAACCGGGCTGGCGGTCGATGTAATAGATGTGCCACAGTTCATCATCAATAATAAAGGGGTCCTGATCCAGATCGGTGTAATGATGTGTCGCTTCGGTACGTCCGTTGGATGTTTCCGCACGCCACCAATCCAATCCGGTATAAATGGTATCGTCCAAAACGCGCATATACCAGGCCTGTTGCTGGAGATTGGGGAATGGTTCCGTGTACCAAAGTCCCCAGCCGCGTGAACCGTATTTGTGGGGATTCATAGCGCGCACTCTGGCGGTGATCTGCACGGAGCCGTATGGCCCGCCCAGTTCGGGATAGCCATCCCATAATGCCGCATCACAATAGGGATCAAAGTCCGCCACCGGATCCACAAGGGAGAAGAGAACATACCCGTCATTTACCGACGGTACGGGGGTGTTGGGGCCGTCGTTGTGCCATTTCCACCAGTTGCGGTTTGTTGTGTTTACAAAATCATCCCGCTTTAAATCCAATTGAGCAAAGGCAGATTGTATGATTAAAAAAGAAACAATAACCGATAAAAATATATTTCGCATACATCCTCTCAATATTCAATTAAATATGGAAGCGACCGGCGCCCGTTGGCCTTTTCTTTATTATAAGTGAATCGACCCCGTATTGGTTATGCTGTGTGTCACACAATCGTACAACTCTTTTAATATAGTACTCGTTTATGTAATCCATTTTTTTAGGAATGAATTTTTTAGCGTATTTATATCGTACAATCGATAAATAACAATAAAAAACAATCCGAAAAAAGCGTAAAGCGGATTACGTAGCAATAAAAAGAACAGCAGAAACCCGGACAAAAACAAATTGGGAAAAACCAGATGAATGATCTGATAGATATTTTTATCCGGATGATAGGGATTGATTTTGGCCAATTCCCATTGTCCGGTTTTATCGCCTTTGGTTTGCCACACACTTGCCAGCCACAACACAATGAAGAACAGCAAGGGCAGCCAAAAAACCGGCCACTCCCGGAAAAGAATATTTTTAAATTGCAAAGCCATTGTCAAAAGCAGCAAAAAAAGAGCCAGACGCTCCAGCTTTAACGTGTTTATAAAAAGTTTTTGGTAACGTTCCTTCCCTATTTCCACGGCAGATGTACGGGTGTTGGTGGTCAAATCGTTTTCGTAATCTTCCAATTGGTGGTTCATATCGGATGTGGCGCCGCGTAATAAAATGTAAACAATGATCAGTAACACATCCGGCAGATCATAAAATCGAAATGAGACAAACACCAACAGCACCGGCAATACGCGCTGAGCCAGAATCACAAAGGCCAGGCCGATCTGTCCTCTTTCTTTCAACCGAATCGGCGGCAGGCTGTACAAGCTGGTTATGAGCAGCCAGCCGAGCCATACAATCCAAAACCATGGATTGCTCCAAAAAGGAAAAGCGCTGAACAGGGCCAGCACGAGAAATCCGACGGTAATACCAAGCGCTTTTACATTACTGTCGTTTTCAAATGTATTGGCTTTGCCATGGGCTTTATCCAGCTCGCGATCGGCATAGTCGTTAATTAAATAGCCGTAAGTGGTGGATAACACACTTAACAACAGAAAAAAAATGATGCTGATGAAAAAATGCGACGTAAAATTTTCTTTACTGAACGCGATATAAAAAAAGACAAAAATATTTTCGAAGATAGAATTATAATACAGTACCGCCCAATTGCGCCAGCCCAGGTATTTTGAAATAAATTCCCGCATATATAAAATAAGCCCAGCGCATTATACCCTGAGCTTTTTCTTTCCCATTAAATAAAATGCTATAAACGGTTAATCAAATGAGCATTAAAGGCTATCAATTCGCCGGCTTTATCGCCAAAAACAGCCAGGGCATCTTCAGCCTTTTTCCGGTATTCGTTCAAATAGTTCCGGACATTTTCTTCTCCGAACAGCAAGACCAGATTTTTTGGCGGCAGTTTTTGTTTATTCTCTGCGTATTGCCGGCTTTCCAATAAATCATCCACAAAACTGAACGTAAAACCGATATCTCGCGCGTAATCATTAAGCGCTTCCAATTCTTTTTCGGATGCGCCGCCCAGATGTCCGGCCATTTTAGCGCCGGCCATAAACAACGCCGCGGTCTTTTTCTCGTTAACAAACTCGACGATATTAAAATCATTTGGGCCCGGTTTCAGTTTCAGGTCTATAAATTGGCCGGCAGCCAAACCGTTTAGCCCGAAGGAACAGGCCAGTTCCTTTGTAATGCGATTTTTTTCCGTCTCGTCTAAAGCAGCGTCTTCCTGCAACGTTTGTATGGCTTCCGAAAGCAACCCGATACTGGCCAGCAGGGCCACATCCTGTCCAAAAACCACATGATTAGCGGGTTTGCCGCGGCGCAGCTGGCTGTCGTCCATATACGGCAGATCGCCCATGATTAATGAAGCGGCATGAACCAGTTCTACCGCGGTGGCGGTGGAAAGCAGCTTTGCTGCATCTACTTTAAGAAGTCGGCCTACCAAAAAAACAAAAACCGCACGGATCCGTTTCCCGCCCGTAGCGGAATACAAGGCCGACTTGTACAATCCTTCAATCAGATCGTTTTTGGCCGATTGCAGGCGCGCTTCAATTTGCTGATCGATTTTTGTTTTTACATCAACAAGTATGGAGTTTAATTCATTGGGCATTGTTCCGTATTCTCCTTAGGTTGGATTATTTATTAGGCAATATAAAGAAATATTGGCATACCGGGCAAAATCTTTAAGCAGATCTATACTACATTTTTTTTGTAGTTTTGGATATATCCCAGATAAAGGGGTTTTTATCCCGAAGATAAAAATCCACCACGCCGGCAAAACGGGAATAAACCTCGATAACTATGAGCCAAAACATATACCACACCTGAGGAAGAGTCCAGCGCTGGGTTTTGAACACCAGTTTCAAAATACGCCCGCTGTTACTGCTGGATACCCGGTGTCCCATAGTAGCCTGCAAGTGACGATGTCCACTGGCGATTCGACGGCGTTGTTTAATGAAATCCTTAAGTGTTTCCGGGCCTTTATTGTAAACCACTGCTTCGGGTGCGTAAGCCAGTTTGTAATCCAGTTCCACAATCATCGCTTCAATCGCCGCTTCATCCACCGCCGTATAATTAGGAATATTCTGAATGATATTCCGGAAAGCAATCATCTCCCCGCATTTAGGCGATTCCATCGCCATAGCGTGATGCAATTCCCAGAGTCTATGGACACAAAAACCGACAAACCCCTTTTTCTTATTCACCGGAACCGGATGCGCACCGCTCATGCCAATATCCGGATGACGAAACGGCTTGATCAGTTCCTCGACTGTATGCGGCGTTGTTATCGTGTCCGCACTCTCAATAATGGCAATATCCCCCCTGGCCTTGGATAAAAATTCATTGATCGCGCTGGCCTTGCCCATTCGCCGTGATTGAATAATCAGACGTATTTTTGGATAGCGGTTGGAATAATCCATGACGATCTCATCCGTCTTATCCGTCGATCCGGAGGAGATGACAAATATCTCTTCTATTGTGCAGCCTTGCACCTGTTGATTTAACAAGGCGTCCAGGCAGCGCCCGATCAGTTTTTCTTCGTTGTACGCCATCACGCCGATGCTCACACTGTAGTTATCTTTTACCAGGGCATGTTCTTTGCGCTTAAGCTGCGGCGGATTCATCAATTCCTCGTATTCTTTGATGAACCGCTGGTAATCCTTCTTCAAATAGGTAAGATGGCGCAGTATCTCCAAAAACGGAGCACGGTATTTTAGCACATATAAAAAAGTTTTACCCACGGAATGGCGGCCGACTTTGGAATGACCGGGGTGAATATCACGGAATAAAAAGGGAATTTCCTTTACCCGGCAGCGGTGTTGATAGGCCAAATGAAGCAGTTGGATTTGCACGATATAAGCCTGAGGATGCAGTTCGTCCAGAGGAACCTGTCTGAGAAAACGTCTGCTATAGCAGCGGAAACCGGAAGTAAAATCCCAAATCGGTTTGACCATAATATAAGACACATACATATTGGCCAGTTTGGAAAGCAATAATTTACGGAATTGCCAGCCTTCTACCCGCACACCGTTGATGTAGCGGCTGGCGACTACCAGACCGTATTCCGGCATAAATTCCAGGAATTTATCAAAATAAACCGGATCATGCGATAAATCACCATCCATGGTGAAAATCGGATCAAAGTCATCTGCCAGGGCCGTTTTGAAGCCCAGCGCCAAACCGCGACCATATCCCTCTTCTTCCTGAATAACCAGACGAATGTTTTCGTTCCATGCTGAGAGTCTTTTAACGGTTTCCTGCGTACCGTCGGTGGAATTCCCGTCCACAACGATAATGTGCATTTCCGGGTAACGTTTGAGAATTTTTTTGATGAGAATGGCAATATTGTCATTCTCATTCAATGTGGGAATAATGACCACGGGATTCATCGGTCGTTCCCTTCTGTTGAACGGAATACCCCCTGCCAGAAACCGATTGCCCAGCTTATAAGACCAATGCCCAGCAAACCGGCAGCCGCAGGATGACGCAGCAGAATACCCGGCTGTAAACGAATGAATAATGCCATGGTGCGTAACCATTTGACAAACGGCAAAAACGGTATGGCAAAAACGGCCAGTATTTTATTATGCACGAATCCGGCGCCTTCCAGATTTAATAAACCGATCATCCGGGCTGTTATCCGCCCAACGGTTTTTTGATGCGCCAGGAATGAACCGAACCGGGTGCGGTGATGGTGATAAATACGTATGGCCGGATCAAAAAAGATTTTATATCCGGCCTTAGTCAAACGATAATTCAACTCGAGGTCTTCCTGCGGATAGTACTCGCGATTAAAGGGCAGATATTCCAATAGCACGTTCCTCTTGTAGGAAATATTACAGGTGGGGATATGGCGGACTTCCCTGGCCGGATGCTCGGGGATGAATTCCCGGAATTCGGCCAGATAGCCGGCCCAGGCCACTGCGGAACGTGGATCGTTGCCGTTGAGAACGGCCCCGCCTACAGCGCCATAATCGCTTTGCCGATGCCGCACTACCATTTTTTCTATCCAGTCTCTTTCAGCCCGGCAGTCCGAATCAATAAACAGGATGATATCCCCTCTGCTTTCCTTTACCCCCAAAGAGCGGGCGCTGCCGGGATCCGTTTTCTCTTTAAGATGAATAAATTTTATTTCCGGGTAACTTTGCCGAACGATATCCGGGGTTCGGTCAACGGAACTGTCCACCAAAATAATTTCGTACGGTTTATCGTAGGACTGGTTTTGGAGTGCATCCAGGCAAAACACGATGGTCTCTTCGGAATTATACGAGGGGATAATCACCGAAACCATTCGTCTCCTCTCTATGATTTTTTCTCGAAAATAAAATATCGATGATGTCCCCAGAGCTGTTTAACGGGAAATGGCGCTTTTTCCAGAAAATCGTACTTTAAAATATCCTTTTCCAGATTCGGGTTTTTACCGCTGAAATAGTCAACGATACAGGTGCGTTCCGCATTCCCTTGCCGGGATTTGTTTTTTGCCAGAAATCCCAAACCCATTTTTTTGAATAAATCTTCTTTTTTCATCGCAATATCCGGCCAGGGCGGAATGTCCAGATAGCCTTTCTTTCGTACCTGCCAGCCCAGTTTTGCCAGCGGCCGTACAAAATTTTTGGGTAGAATATTCTGCGGATAAAAATCGGCTATGGGTTCTTTATTAAACCATTCGCGCAATTTATACCCTATACCGTGACTATTGGGTACGCAGATAAACAACACTTTTTTAACCAGCCGATTCAGTTCTTCCAAAAACAGAGGCAGATCGGCTATAAACCAGAGACTGGCAAAATTCCACCCCATATCAAAGGTTTGGTCTTTGAAAGGTAAGGGGTAATACGATTCCACGGTTCTGAATTCCACATCCAGCTTCAGGTTTTGCCAAACCCGGGCGGCCAGTTTTACACGCTGTTCGTGGTTATCGACCACTACAGGCGTTACGCCGTTTTTGGCCCACCACAAACTGTTGATTCCGGAAAGGCCGGTCATACCGAAAGCGGGCACTTCGAGCAAACTGTTTACGGCGTACTCTTTTTTCAGCCATTCAAAATAGCGGTGTAAAATAAACCGTTCATACGTTGTCCCCAACCCTTCGTCCTGTGTTTCAAAATATTCCGGCCAGGTGTGCAGAATGCTTAAAAATGATGATACAGGCTGTTGATCATTCATTCAGATATTCCTTAATAACGGGTAAAAGGGAAGACATCGTATCCCTGGGTTCATAATTTATTTCCGAAACGGTAGCCGAGATATCATAGGTCCAATCCCGGCTGATAAGACGCCAGCTTGTTAATAGTTTTTGTCGGTTAGTCCATTTTAATAAATGTTCCCCTGCACTAAAAGCGGTTTTGGGGAAACGTAACAAAACCGGGTATGACCTGCCGTAGGCCAGTTCGTAAACGGCATTCACAATTTCATGCAGAAACACCGGCTTTTCATCGGCAACAATAAAAGCCCGACCTGTAAAGTTGCCGTCATTTATCAACCGGGCAATTAACGCCGCTAAAGCTTCTACATACAGCAAATGTATTTTGACCGGTTTGGTCGATAGCGGAAACCGTTTTGCTTTGGTAAGTTTAACAAGTCGGGGTATAAATCCGTTATCGCCGGTGCCGTAGGTTACGGTAGGACGCAGGATGCAAGTGCTGATACCCGCCCCGTGCGCCGCTTGCACAAACAACTCCGCTTCTCTTTTGGATTGATGATAGTGATTATCCGGTTTAAGCGGGGTATTCAGGTCGGCCGGTTGATCACCCGGGATGGTTCCGTAAACGCCCACAGAACTGCAATAAATAAATTTAGGAACATTGCATTGGGCGGCTTTTTGCAGCAGTTTGCGCGTGCCTTCCACGTTTACCCGCCGATAGTCATCAATACTGAAATTTTGTTCCCCCCGAATGGCGGCTAAATGGACAACAGCCCCCGCCGTCTCCCGAAAGGTTTTATCCAAAACATCGTCCTCGAAAAAAGACCCTTCCACTACCCGCAGGCCTTTTTGGCTCAGTCGGGAGATATGCTCTTTTTTCAAAGAAGCGGGCCGCACAGGGCTGATGACTTCATACCCCCTGCTCAATAAATGACGGGCTACATGAGAACCGATAAATCCGCTGACGCCGGTAAGAATGACCTTTTGCATGTACTTTGGACTAAAGGGGATTCATACGTAAATATTCGGTGGCGGCAATTTTTCGCTTGATGTCGTGAATGACATTTTCCACCTGTTCCGGTTTTAAATCCAATGCCGCAGCAATCTCCGCCGGCGTTACATTCTGTTCCCACCCATACCAGATGCGGTCCAGTGTCTCGAAAGGAAGACGGAAAAAGAATTCTTCCTGAGTTTGCTCGGCGCTGTAGGTGTCGGTGGTCGGCGTACGTCCCTGAATCTCTTCGGGTACACCCAGATATTCGGCCAGTTGAAATACCTGTGTTTTAAACAGATGAGCAATGGGTTTTACATCGGCGCCACCGTCGCCGTATTTTACAAAAAAGCCCTGTTCATGTTCGTTTTTGTTGCCCGTTCCGATGACCGCCCAATTCAACCGTTCGGCGTGATAATATAACATACTCATGCGGCTGCGCTGCTTAAAATTAGAGGCCGCCACTATCTGCAGATATTCTTTAAGCGGCAAGCGTTTGGTTTTCTCTTCGCCGTTGGGGGCGATGATGGTTAACTGGAACACATTCAGGGTATCTTTTTCCAGAATATTGGTAGGCAGGACGATTTTAGCCTTATAGGAGCTGTCGAATTCGGGGAATACATTTTTTATCGCTTCATCTCTGCGACGGTAACAGCCAAATCCTTCCACAGCCGCCGTCATATCTTCCACAACATAATCCACCCCAAATTTTTCGGCTAATTTGGTAGCTAACTCCCTGCTTTCGGGATTGGAATCCTGTTCCGGCATCATAACGCCCAAAACCTTTTTTGGGCCGAATGCTCTGGCGCACAATGCCAGGACAATGGATGAATCAATCCCGCCGCTTATGCCCACAACAGCTCCGCGTTTTTTCAACTTTTGCACTACATCGCTTTTCAGCTTAGTCACAATCCGTTCCGTTTCTTCGGCGGGATCAAGCAAAATACTGTCTTTCGTATAAGCCATAGTGTTCTCCTTTTGTATGAATCTATTTTGTATAATCGTTTAATTCCAGATATTCTGCAATGGTAATGAAGGCGCACTGCTTACGCTGCAGAAATCGGATAAATTTTATCAGGTGCTCCCTCGTCTTTGTTAAACCGGTATAATGGCGGATTTTGTAGTCCCAACGAATGGAGTCGATACGCGGCTGTTCCGGCTCGAACTCCCAGGGGTGCAAATAAAAATTGTAAAATTCATTTTTATTGATAAAATGGCCGACCAGCATCCGGAACAACGCCAAAGGAAGCAAACGAAAATAAGCGCCTCCGGCAATGGGAAAGGTAAACTTACCGAGACGGGCCATTGAAAGCGGGACTTCCAGTAAACCGTTATCAAATCTGAGAACAGAACCGTTCTCTTCCATAGCTCTGGTGATATTGCCATAGCGTGCATTGAGCTTAAAAGGGCTGTAACTGGAATCGTATGTAAAACCGGCCTCCTGCAAAACATCAACCAGCCGGTCATCAATCGAAAAACTCGGTGCCCGATACCCCCGGATGGATGCGCCGCATAAATCCTCCAGTTTTTTTCGGGCCGATCGAATATCTTCGCGGATTTTCTTATCGTTCAGCGTGTATGTTAATTGGTGATTGTATCCGTGCGAAGCCACCTCGTGGCCGGAATCGTGAATTCGCTTAACCATTTGCGGATGCCGTTCGGCAATCCATCCCAAAATAAAAAAAGTGGCTTTAATCGAAAACGAATCCAATACATCCAGAATACGTTGAACATTGTTCTCCACGCTGCTGGGAAACGAATCCCACTCTTCGGCGGAAATAGCATCCTTCAGATTTTCGACCTGAAACCATTCTTCGATATCAAAGGTTAAAAAGCAGTATTTTTGTTCGTCTGGCATCAATTATTGTCTTTCCTGAATAGTTTGTAAATTTCTGTTCCGGATGATAAAACCGCAACTTCTTTAAAACGGCCGTCTTCTCCGCGATAAACCGGCAATAATGTCCGCCGCAGTTCAAACACTTCCGGGCCAAGAATCAGGGCATCCGCCTGCTTTGCATCCAAATAATTCACCAGCTCATCCGCAGTACATACGGGAAGCTTCACATGTTTATTATTACTCCAATAAGTCAGATGCGGCAGACGCACGCATATTCGCTGCTGTTTGGGTAAAATATCCCGTAATTGCTCTGCCGTTGCGAAAAGCGTATCCCGGTTTATTTGTTCCTTATTATAGGAATAAATATAAAATCCGCTGTTCACCAGGCTAAGTATAATGAACAATACAGGCAAATATTTAATTTTTGTTTTACGCGATATGAAAAGAATACCCAATGCGGCCAGAATAGAAAAAAACGGTATCATGGTATAAAAAAAACGGTATTCCACATGACTAACCAGAAAATAGAATGAAGCGACATTCCAGAGCGCAAACCAATAAATCCATTCCCTTTTATGAAAATACAAAAATATCCCTCCGAGGATCGCCAAAAGAATGAAGGATATGGGAAAAGCGAAACTGCCTCCAAAAACCTTTATGGTTTCTGTTATATTATTAAGCAAAAGATTACCAAATTTTTGCACATTAACGCTCTTAGGATCCAATTGATCAATACGCCGTTTCAAGTTATGAAAATAGACATCATCCATAATTCTTGCGCTGTACAGATCGTTGATTTCAGGATCATAGGCATACCATGCATATTCCTGTATATCAGAAATATTCAATACATCCGGTGTTTTTTCTTTATCAAGCAGTCGCGTCACCTGTCCAAC
>DRQG01000119.1 GCA_011369465.1 Caldithrix abyssi | reverse complement strand
TGGAAACGGAAAATCTGCTGGAAAACTCGCTGAAAAAACTGAAGAAAAAAAATCTGGATTGGATCGCAGCCAACGATCCCACGGAAGACGACGCCGGATTTGCGGCGGACACCAATAAAATTGTACTGATTAACCGGCAGGGCGAGCAGATACACCTGCCTAAATCGGCCAAACTGGATATCAGTGAAACTCTGCTGCGTATCGTTTTCGGGATCGATTGAGATGTTGTGTTGGAACAGAGCTGTCCAAAATAATTTGATAAAAAATCAGGTATTGTTTTATAATGAATAAACAGGAAAACAATCCTTATTCCGATGTAAAAGCGTTTTTTGACTGGTACAAACTGGTTTACGGCGAGTCTTTGTTCGTGGAAGGCCGGGTTGCTTCCGTTGACGAATTAGACGCACCGCCGATGCAGAGTGCCGTGCCGGAGCCGGTCAAACCGGTTCAACAACCATTACGGGCGCAGCGCAAAATCACAAAACATGAACCGCAACGCAGCCCCGAACTGGAAGCCTTTTATCAGGAAATCAAAGACTGCCAGCGCTGCCCGTTGGGGAAAACCCGCACCAATTTTGTTTTTGGCGTGGGACATCCGCAGGCCCGGGTTATGTTCATCGGCGAGGCGCCCGGACAGGATGAAGACCTGCAGGGGATTCCTTTTGTCGGACGCGCAGGAAAACTGCTGGATAAAATGCTGCAGGCTATCGGCATGCGCCGCGATGACGTATATATCGCCAATGTGCTCAAATGCCGTCCGCCCGGCAACCGCGATCCGCTGCCGGATGAAATTGTTGAATGCGAACCGTACCTTAAAAAACAGCTGGAAATGATTAAACCGCGCGTATTGGTGGCGCTGGGGCGTGTATCGGGCAAACTGCTTACAAAGGAAGAAAAAAGTCTGCGCGAATTACGTCAGAACGAGGCCGATTACGAGGGGATCCCGCTGGTCGTTACCTATCATCCGGCGGCTTTGCTGCGCAACCCGCAATGGAAGCAGTACGCCTGGGAAGATTTCAAAAAGATAAGGCATATAGCGGAAGAAAAATAACGGTCGGTTTAATACTTGAACCGGCCTTTTTTTTTGAGTATTCTTTATGAACACCACGATGCGCATGTGGGTAAATTGTTGAAAACTTCGTATTACTATTTAATCTAAGTAACAGAGGATCAAATGGCAGAGACATCTGTTGAAGAAACCATGTTGAAGGTTCCCCCGCAGGCGCCTGAAGTGGAGCAGGCCGTGCTGGGCGCTATGCTGCTGGACGGCGAGGCTGTGGCGAAGGCCGTGGAATCCATTGAAGCCAATTATTTCTATAAAAAAAGTCATCGCCTCATTTTCGAAGCGATGGCCGAAATGTTCGAGAAAGAAAAGGAAATAGACCTCTATACTTTAACCGAGACGCTGAAACAAAAAAACCAACTGGACGAGGCCGGCGGGCCTTATTACCTGGCCGAAATATCCAATAGCATTCCCACTTCGGCGCATATCGAGCAGCATCTGGATGTGGTAAAGCAAAAAGCGCTTTCCCGTTCTTTAATCCGCGACTGCGAAACCATCATCAGCCGGGCCTACGCTCAAAACGAAGAAATTGACGATCTGCTGGACTACGCTGAACAGAAAATTTTTGATATATCCGAACGACGTCTCAAAAAAGGATTTGCGGCGATAAAACCGATTTTACATCAAACTTTTGAACGTATCGACGAGTTGTACAAATCCAGCCGTTCGGGCGTTACCGGCGTTCCGACGGGTTACAAACGCTTGAATGAGTTAACCGCCGGATTCCAGCCGGCCGATCTGCTTATTCTGGCCGGAAGGCCCAGTATGGGTAAAACCGCTTTTGCGCTGAACATCGCCCGCAACGCAGCCGTGGATTATGGAATGGCGGTCGGTATTTTCAGCCTGGAAATGTCCAGCGAGGCGCTGGTGCTGCGTTTGCTGTGCACAGAGGCCAAGGTGAACCAAATGGCTGTGCGGACGGGTAAGCTCACCAAAGATGAAATGGGCCGGTTAACCAGCCACGTGGCCAAACTGATGAGCGCCCCCATTTTTATCGACGATTCGCCGTCGCTCAATGTGCTGGAATTAAGAGCCAAAGCGCGGCGTTTGAAGGCGGAACACAATATTCAACTGCTGGTAATCGACTATTTACAGTTGATGGAAGCCACCAAAGGGGAAAACCGTCAGCAGGAAATCACCCATATTTCCCGTTCCATTAAAGGAATCGCTAAAGAACTCGATATTCCGGTGTTGGCGCTTTCGCAGTTGTCCCGCGCAGTGGAATCGCGCGATAAAAGCAAGCGGCCGCAGCTTTCGGATTTGCGTGAATCGGGCGCTATCGAACAGGACGCCGATGTGGTTATGTTTGTTTACAGGCCCGAGTATTATAACATCCCCGAATTCGAGGATGGTTTGTCCACCCATAATATGTGCGAAATCATTATCGGCAAACAACGGAACGGTCCCACGGGTAATGTGCGTTTAACATTTTTGAAGGAGTTCGG
>DRQG01000118.1 GCA_011369465.1 Caldithrix abyssi | reverse complement strand
ATTTCCCAAAACGTTTAAAAATAGAAATCAGACGCAATGTGGAAAATTGGGAATTTGAAGATAAAATAGCTTTCTCCAAATATTCAACCCATCAGGTAATGTTGAAGGCGCATACACTGGAGCAAACCCTCAAAAATAAAATATCCGCTTTGTTAAATCGGAAAGAGATCCGGGACGCCTTTGACATAGAATTCATTTTACGCCGCGGTATTTCCCTGCCGCCGCTTTCCGCAATGCAGGTTCGAACGATTTTAAACCGCTTGAGTGAATTTAAGGATAGAGATTTTAAAGTTACTCTGGGTTCAATTATAGAAGACGAGCTGCGCTCCTATTACTTTGAAAACAGATTCACCTATTTGGAAGAGCAACTTAATTTCTTATTAAAAACTTAGCGACAATCACTTTAGAATTCCTTAACGCAGAAGAATCATTTTACGAGCGTCTATCATTCGTCCGTTTATGTTCAGGCGATAAAAATAAATCCCGCCCGGCAGATTGCCCGCATTCCAGCGCAGGCGGTAGCTGCCCGCCGTTTGTTCTTTATTGACCAGCGTAGTAACCTTTTGCCCTAACACATTGTAAACCGTCAATTCCACATCGCTCAGGGCGGAAAGCTGATAGCTGATCGTTGTAATCGGATTAAACGGATTGGGATAATTTCCCCACAAGCGGTTTGCGAAAAGCCGCGGTTGTGTACGCGTTATCGCCGAGGGCTGCACTTTTTCAATATCATCCTGATAGCCCGGCTGTACCTGCCCTTCGTAGTTATACACCGTTTTTACGCCATTCACCCGGATGGTTTCCCCCACGGAAAACATAGAAACATCCAATCCCGCGTCGGGATCAAAATAAACCTTACCGGCGCCGCTGCCGTCGTTGATCATCATATTAATATGCGGGCCTTCGGAGATGGATTCGATTACGCCTCTTACCGATACCCAGCGCCCCTGCTCGGAGGAGGTATCATTTATGGAAACGGTCGTGATACTCAAGGAATCGGGAAGCGGCTGGTTTTCGAACAGAACGCGCAAACCGTGCAGTTTTATTTGGTGCAATCCGTTATACGCGGTCAGTTCGCCGGTTACTTCCACCCTGGAGGCGCGTAAAAACTCATCCACAACCCTTCCGCCGTAATAGATGTTCATCCCCCCCGGCGACTCATCCTGAATATAGACCGAGGTATACGTATCGCTGAATATGCCGGCGGCGATGGTTACCACACCCTGTACTTTGTAGGTTTTGTTTTTCTTCTGACCGAAATTCTGATGAAGGCCGCGCAGAGCGGTATAATCATTTTCAAAAGAAAAGCGGGCGTAAACCGGCCGATGATCGGATACATCGCTGGAATAGGCGCTGTTTTCATCATCCAGATAAAGGACGTCGCACCAGCCCTGTTTGCCGTATTCGTCCAGCGCTTCATCGGTTGTGATGATATGATCGATTAAATTGGGCTCGTTATAGCCGATATAGCTGCCGCGAAAGGAAACCAGCGGATCGGTGAGGAACTCGTAATTGGCCGTGTCGTCATACATCACGGTAAACACATTGTCCTCCGGCGGGTCTTCCAGCAAGTCGTTGAAATCCCCCAACAGAATAAAATCTTTTTCCGTGCCGTTGGCTTTTTCGCTGTCGATGTAATCTTTTAATTTCTGAATGGCCGATCGACGACGGGCTTCGCTGTCCTCATCGCTGTACGCTTTCAGATGGACAACAATCAGCCGGAAATCGAAGCTGTTTCCGCCTTCCTGTGTATCGATAAAAAATTCCATAGGCGGGCGGGGAAACGAATAGGTATCGTCTTCGAACAAAAGCTGCCAGGAATTGACCGTAACCACCGCCTCTTTGTACAGCAACCCCACTTTTTGATAGGAGCCGTCGCTGTATTCGTGGGGTGAAAGGATACCGTTCCAGCCGGGAAGCTGCTGCAGAAGGGTATTAAAATCATCCACGCTTGCAATTTCTTGAACGCCGATCAAATCCACATCCAAATCCGAAATGATCTGCGCCGTTTCATCTATTGTGGTTTGCCCGTTCAAGGGAAAATTTTCGATATTCCAGGTCAGCACGTCAACGGTGCTGTCCGTACCTGCCGTTTGGTAAGCCCGCAGGAAAACAGGCAAAACGAGTAAAATGATAAGAATTGTTTTTATAGTTGAAATCATACTTGTCCAAAATAGAAATTATGAGACAATCCTGCTTGCACAAAATGGCAACTCACCCCCTTTTCCACCACAGCGGACAAGCCCGCCACGGCGGACAAGCAGATATGACAATGAAGATAATTTTTGTTGTAACTCCTTATAAAACAATGCCTGTTTATTCCATAATATATTATTTTGAGCAGTAATGGTCATACTCCACTATCCAATAATTCAACAATTCCTTCCCTCAATCCCTTTTCTTCGCTTCGTAATCCAGTATTTTCTTAATCCGTTTCTGGTGCCGTACCGCGCCGCCTTTGGTTTCCAGAAATGTTTTGACGATATCTTTCGCGATTTCAATTCCGATCATCTTAGCGCCAAAGGTTAAATAATTGGCGTAATTGTGTTCCCGGGCGCTGCGGGCTTCGTAGGCGTTGTTACATTTGGCGGCCAGCACGCCTTTGACCCGATTGGCAGCCATTGCCGAACCAATACCCACACTGTCGATCATTATACCGCGATCGACCCGGCCTTCGGCAACCATTTGCGCCACCTGCAAAGCGTAATCGGGATAATCGCAGGCTTTGTCCGTTTGCGGGCCTAAATCGTGTGTGATATATCCCAGTTCGCGCAGATATGGAATGAGTTCCTGTTTCATGGCAAAGCCGCCGTGATCCGAGGCAATAGCCACCACTTTGACCGGGAACACTTCATCCAGAACCCGCTTTTCCGCGTTTTGGGAAGAAGCGCCTTCCACGGCTTTGGGATTGTATTCGAACTGCACGCCCAGTTCTTTGGCCAGATCCCGCGCCGCCGGAGTGATGATGGTATTCTTATCCACAAAAATTCTGCGGATATATCCCGCCGCCTTTTTTACATCCTCTTCGCGAATGAGTCGTTTCATTTTTAGTTATCAGTTGTCAGTTCTCAGTTACTAAGTTATTAAGTTATTGGGTTATTTGTTCCCAATTCTTAAATCGTTAATCGATATTCGAAATTCTGGGCTTTAGGCTGTTGGTAATTAGTTTTCAGTTTTCAGTTGTCAGTAAAAAGTACTTCTTAATTCGAATATCTTTAATCGGTGTTCGAAATTCATTCAACGGCTATTAGCTGTTTGCTATAGGCTATCATGCCCTGAGCTATGCCTGTCCCGACTTGTCGGGACCGAACCCTGAGCCTGTCGAAGGGTGAGCTTGTTGAAGGTGCCTGCCCTGAGCGCAAGATAAATCTTGCATTACTTTGTGCCTTTGTCCCCTTGCCCCTTTGTGCCTATTAATTCGCAATTGACTAATTCGTAATTAATTACTCGTCACGCGTTACCTGTCACTTGTCACCTTTTTCTTGCGCTACTTTAATTCCCCACTCACCGCTTCGGCGGCTTGTATGATTTTACCGCTGCGGATCAATTCTTTTGCTTTGGTCAAATCCGTATGCATAAAACGGTCTTCCGCCCAGTGGGCAATAACTTCCCGCACGGTATTCAGTACGCGTTCGGTTGGTTCGGCCGGCTTCAGCGGCGCCCGCAGGTCCAAAGCCTGTGCGGCGCAGATCAATTCCACAGCCAGAACGTTTTCCACATTTTCCGTAATTTGCAAAGCTTTGCGTGCCGCATAAGTGCCCATACTTACATGATCTTCCTTATTGGCCGAAGTGGGGATGGAGTCCACGCTGGACGGATGGGCCAGTACCTTGTTTTCCGAAACCAGCGCCGCGGCGGTAACGTGGGCCATCATAAACCCGGAATTAAGGCCGCCCTCTTTGGTAAGAAAACCGGCCATTTCACTAACTGCCGGGTCCAACATGTGCTCGATACGTCGTTCGGATATATTGGCCAGCTCGGCTGTTAATATGCCCATATAGTCGGCGGCCAGGGCCACCGGCTCGCCGTGAAAATTGCCCCCGGAGAGCACATCGCCATTGTCCGGAAAAACCAGCGGATTATCGGTTACTCCGTTCATTTCGCGTTCAAATACGGAACGCACATAATCCAGACCGTCGCGTACGGCGCCGTGCACCTGCGGAATACAACGAAGGCTGTAGGCGTCCTGTACTTTATGATCGGAATAGCGGTGCGACTCCACAATCGGGCTGTTTTCCAACAGACGGCGTACATTTTCAGCGACAATCTGCTGGCCCGGATGGCGGCGGATGTGCTGGATACGCGGATCAAAAGCGGTTAACGTACCCAACAGCGCTTCCAGGGTCATGGCGCCGATCACATCGGCAGTTTTGAGCAGATTTTGGGCGCGAATCAACGCCAGCAGCCCGTAAGCCTGAATGGCCTGTGTGCCGTTCAGAACGGCCAGTCCTTCTTTGGCTTGCAAAACAAGAGGCCTGAGTCCCGCTTTTCGCAAAGCTTGCGCTCCGGGTAATCGTTCGTCTTCATAAAAGGCCTCTCCTTCTCCGATCATCACCGCGGCCATATGAGCCAGGGGGGCCAGATCCCCGCTTGCGCCCACGGAACCCTGTTGCGGGACAACCGGTACAACCCCGCGGTTAAGCATATCGACCAGTAATTCCACCACTTCCAGCCGCGCACCGGAATAACCTTGAGCCAGGTTTTTGATTTTGAGCAGCATCATCAACCGTACCAGTTCAGCCGGCATGGGGTCGCCCACCCCCGCGGCGTGGCTGAGCACCAATCGGCGCTGCAGCTCCGCCGTGGCCTCGCGTTCAATACGTACATCGGCAAATTTACCGAAACCGGTGTTTACGCCATAAACCACGCGACCGGATTCGACAATATCCTCAATAATCTGCCGGCTTTTGTTGACTTGGTTGATCACTGCTTCGCTTAAACCAACCGGCGGCGTCTCTTCTATAAAATAGCGAATATCTTGTAATGATATATCGTTCTGTCCGATTTCCAAAAGTCGTTTAGCCATTCCATCTCCGAATACTTACCTATCCTTACCTTAATGTACTAAAGCCAGGCCTTAAATTAAAGACTCTTGCCGATTTAATTATGGAATCATTCCCGTCTCTTTCGCAGCACGCCATTTTTTAAGCAGTCGAGCGAAGGACTCTTCATAACCTTCAAACTCAAAACGATCAACCCGCTTAACCGGCTGCAGTTCTATGAGCGAATTGGTGATGAAAAAATAGTCATATTGCTGCAGATTATCCCAATGGATGGTTTGCTCCCGGGCGTTCAGGTAGTTAAGCAGCATCTGTCGAATGACGCCGGGCAGAACGCCTTCTTGCACAGGCGGAGTGAAAAGCTGTCCGTCTTTTACGGCAAACAGGTTGGCAACCGAGGTTTCCAACAGGCGGCCGTCGCGAAAAAAAAGTACATCATCAAACCCCGCGGCTCCGGCCTGATAGCGTTCCCAAAAGAACGGCCCGAAATTGATCGTTTTGAATGGATTCAAGGGGTAATCCGCGCTAAAAGGACTGGGCCGGGTTTGCAGGCTTAATGCTTCCGGCCGGTCGGATAAAGGCGCGGTTTTATTGAGATATACCCGAATCGATCCTTCATTTATCTTTTTCGGAAGGCGGTCAAACGGAAAAACCACGAGCAGTTTAACCCGCAGCGGACCCTCAGCGCCGGATTGAGCGATATGATCCTCTACGATGCTTTTAAAATCCGTGCCGGAAACGTCCACGGCAAAATAAGTTAACGTCCGCATTAACCGTTGCAGATGATGTTCCCAAAACCATAAACGACCGTCTTCATAACGAAGGGTCTCAAAAACGCCCTGTCCTGTTGTGATTAGGAAATCTGTATCCATTTTTATCCCTTCAAATTCCGTTATTTATCATCCTCTTAGCGCTTCCACCGTCCGGATAAAGGAGGCGGCCTTGGCCAGACATTCCTGATATTCCGCTGCAGGATCGGAATCGGTTACAATCCCGCCTCCTACCTGAAAATGAATACGGCCGTCTTTTAAAATACCGGTTCGAATTAGAATGCTGGAATCAAACGTTCCGTCCGCCAAATTGGAAATAAAAAAACTTCCCGTGTAAAACGAACGGTTATGCTCTTCCAGATTACGGATATAGCGCAAGGCGGCCACCTTTGGACAACCGCTGATAGACCCGCCCGGGAAAACCGCCCGCAGCAAATCGACCGCGGTTTTTCCCTTTTGTAACTTCCCGGTGATCGTGGAAACCAAATGATGCACATTTCGGAACGTTTCCAATCGCCTATGGGATTCCACCAGAACGCTGCCCGCATTACACACTTTGGACAGGTCATTACGCAGCAGATCGACAATCATACTCAATTCCGCAGCGTCTTTTTCCGAATTGCGCAAGATGTTTTTAGCACCGGCATCCTGTTCGGGATCATCATAGCGTTGAATCGTCCCTTTTATGGGTTCCGTAAGCACTGTTCCATCATTAAGCAGCACAAAACGTTCCGGCGAGTTGGAGATGATCCGGCAGTGCGGCAGACGGGCATACACGGCAAACGGCGCGGGGTTATGCTTATCCAATGTTTTAAAAAAAGTATAACCGTCGCCGCCGCAAGATGCCGAAAGACGCGTGGTATAGTTTATCTGGTACACTTCCCCGGCGGCAATTAAATTACGAATTTTTTTAATTTTGGTTAAATATTGTTCCCTGTCTTCGTGGAATTCCACCGCCCCACAGGAGAGACCGGCTTTTTTTTCTTCAGCCATTTCCATTTTTCTTTGCGGCGCATTGCCTATCCGCATCTCTCCCGAATGATGATCAATAATCAATATTTCAGCGGGAAAAAGAAGATAAAAATCGGGCAAACCATAAAAATCGCTCTGCCGGTATTGCGGTTCGCTCCACGGATGGGCGTCGTAAGCCAAAAATCCAAAATACGGGATATGGCCCTTTTTGGCCGACTCCACCACTTTCATCAAATCAAAAACATCGCCGTCCTCCAGATCAAATTCACCGGCGGAGGTGCGCATCCGGTTTTTTCCCAATTTGCCAAAAAGAACAGCCGAAAACGTTTTAACGATCAATTCCGTTTTATGGCGGCGCACATAGGGCCAACGGGGAATATGCAAAACCGGCTCTTCGGCTAACCATTCTTTTTTTACGGCCTTGTACCGGCTGTAAGGCAGCGCGTCATACCGGAATTCATTAAAATAGGCCTTTAGGAACGTATGTATCATATACTTTGAACAAAGTTTTCGATGATTGTTTGGCCGTGTTCGGTAAGGAAAGATTCGGGATGAAACTGCACGCCGAAGACCAGCAGACCGCTGTGTTCGACAGCCATGATCACCTCGGAACGGCGGGCGGTAACGGTAAATTCCGGCGGTACATCGTCGCAGACAAGCGAATGATAGCGGGCGGCGGAAAACGCAGGCGGCAATCCGCGCAACAACCGGGAATCGTCCGTCCTGGTTACAAGCGCTGTTTTACCGTGCACCGGCTCGGGCGCCCGAACGGTGGTTCCGCCCAGCGCTTCATTCATAATTTGCATGCCCAGGCAAACGCCCAGAACAGGTTTTTTCCTGTAATAGTTCAGAAAAACCTGCCGAGACAGCCCGCTGTTGTCCGGTCGGGAAGGTCCGGGTGAGAGAACCAGAGCGTCGTAAGCTTCGGCCAGCTCTACCAGTCGCGGCGCGTCATTGAACAAAACATCCACCTGCGCACCGGCAATTTGTAGAGTGTGTTTCAGGTTGTAGGTAAAAGAATCGTAATTATCGATGATTAAAACCGAGGGCGGCATGGCGGTAAATCCCTATTTTGAAAACCACTCGCCCAGCGCCCGCATCAAATCCTGCGAGGTGGTGAACACGCTGCTTTTTACCGGCAAACTGTTCAGAAACTGCTTACCGTACTGCATACGGCTCAGGCGGTTATCGCCCACAATCACCGCGCCGAAGTCGTTTTTACTGCGGATCAACCGTCCGAAGCCCTGCCGGAAACGAATGACCGCCTCCGGTACAGAATATTCGAAGAAGGGGTTACCGCCGCGTTTCTTGATCTCTTCCATACGAGCGGCAATCACCGGATCGCTGGGCACATCGAAGGGCAGCTTGGGTATGTACAGCAGCTCCAGCGCTTCGCCCGGCACATCGATACCTTCCCAGAAACTGTCGGTGCCCAATAAAACCGATTCGCGGTATTCCTTAAACTGATTGATCATATTGGTGCGGCTGCCGCTTTTTCCCTGCGCCAGAAGAAGAACCCGTTCGGCGTCAAAATAGGGTTTAATCAAATCATACACGCGGTTAAGCAGGCCGTAACTGGTAAACAGCACCAGCATTCCGCTGCGGTGAGCGTCATGAATGCGCTGAATATCTTCGGCAAGTTTTTCGGCAAATTGCGCGTTGCGCGGATCGGGCAGATAGTCGGCGATGGCCAGCATCAACTGTTCTTCAAAATTGAACGGGGAACCCAGCAGTTTTTCCATCCTCTGTTTATTTTCCACCAAATTCAATCCGATACGCGAGGCGAAATAATCGAAGGTATTGTTTACGGCCAGGGTGGCCGAGGTAAAGACAGCCGTATCCAGATGATCAAACAGGCGGGTTTTGAGCAGCTCGGCGATGTTCAGCGGCACGCCGTGCATAATGATGTCATTGGATTTCTCGTTGCGCGGAATTTCCAGCCAAAACACAAATTTATCCTGTTCCGCCTGCAGGCAAAAGGCAAAAGCATCGATCAATTCGTTCAAATCGCTGCGAATGGCGATCAGCTCGCGGGTGAGTTGATCCTGAAACTCGAACAGCTCGTCATCCAGATCGCTTAAATCATCGATAAAGCGGCCCAGTTCGGCGCGCAGCCGTCCCAGTGTTTTTTGCAGCGTTTCAATTTGCAGGGACAGGTCTTTAAAATATTTAAAATTCTTAAAATAGCGCACCCGGTTATCGTCGCCGTTGGTTTTATTGGCCGATAAATAGCGCTGGCGGATGAGCCGGCTGAATTCGTTATAAAAAATGAGCGTATGTTCTTTCAACTGCAGAGACAGGTCTTTAATTTTGCGGCTTTGGCTTAAAATGCCTTTTGTGGTCGGCTCGTCGGCGCGCCCCTTACTGAGGCGGAATTCCAGTTGCTGTAAGGTTCCGCTGCGTTTGGGTTCCTCTTCATATAATTTGTGATAAATATTGCGAAAATTCCAGAAGCTGACCCGTACGCCCAGATAATCCGCCGCGGTTCCTTCCACGTTATGCGCTTCGTCGATGATCAAATTACGATAATCATCCAGTATGGAATGATCGGCCGCCAAATCGGAAAAGAGCAGCGAATGATTCACCACAACCACATCGGCCAGGCGGGCGCTCTCGCGGGCCTTCATTAAAAAACACTCTTTGTAATACTTACAGGATCGACCCGGGCAATAGGAAGATTCGGCAATGAATTTAGACCACAAACCTATATTGCGTTCGACCTGAAAACCGGCGTTTTCGGCAATATCGCCGGTACGTGTTTCCTCTACCCACAATACCAGCGGCAGCACACGGGTCCGTTCATCCTGCGAAAGACGCTGATTCATATCGGTCATAACGGAATGCCATTTCTCCAGGCACAGGTAATTGCCCCGCCCCTTGAGCAATACCGCTTTAAATTTGCCGCCGCTGGCCGAGAAAACAACCGGAATATCCTTGAAAAAAAGCTGCTCCTGCAAATTCTTTGTATTGGTGGAAACGATAACGCGTTGGTTGCCGGTCCGGTTGCGTGCCGCCCATTCCACCGCCGGAATGAGATAAGCCATCGACTTGCCTGTACCCGTGCCGGCCTCGGCAATGATGAATTTGGATTCGTTGAAGGCCTGCGCCACCGCTTCGGCCATTTCCTGCTGCTGGCCACGCAGCTCATAGTTCTCTATCAGTCCGGCCAGTTTACCCTGCGGTTCAAAATAGGCCAAAATCTCTTCTTCGCCTACCGGCCGGAGATCCGGTTCCTCTGTTGTTCGGTATTGCGCCGCGTCCACCGAGCCGATTTCATTATAATATTGCTGAGCGTGTTTGACGTCATCCAGTAACGATTTGCCGGTAACCTTTATATTATGCGTCTTTTTGAAATTAAGCACCGGCACAAAAAACGACTTAGCCCGTACCGAATTGGGATATAGAAGATTGATTATATTGATGAGCACCTGATTATTAACCGTAAGCGAGCGGTCGATCAGTTCCAGAAAAACGTGACCCGTGGCTCGGGCGTCTTCCACAGCCTGATGGGCATTTTCCAAATCGTACCCGAATTGTTTGGCTAAAGAACCGAGTTTAAAACTGGGATTAAACGGTAAAAATATGCGCGCCAGAAACAGAGTGTCCAAACGCAGATTGCTCACGTACTTGAAACGCTGCATCTTGTCTTCCCAGCGTTCAAAATCGTTGTGCATTTTGCGGTAGTGGTATTCCAGAAATGAGGCGTCGAAATTAACCTGCTGACCGACAAACGCCGCGCCGCCGATAAAACGATCCAACCGCGGAAAAACCTCATCAATGAATGGTTTGTCCTTTACATCCGCGTCGCTGATACCGGTAAGTTTGGTAATGAAATCGGGAATCGGCCGGCCGGGATTAATCAATTCTTCGAAGACCTCGGCCTCTTCCCCATCCACAAATTTGATGGCGCCAATTTCGATAATCTGATCCTTCTCAGGATCGAGTCCGGTGGTTTCCAAATCCACAACCACAAAGGTAGCCAGTCCCAAATGATGTAACAACTGCTTGCGTAAATCGATTATTGTATCCATGTTTTACTGTTATTTCCTTTCCTAACCAGGCAGGCAGTAAAAAACCTGCCGGTGTAACCATTGATATAATTTTTAGTTTACGAAAACAGCGTTTTACAGGCAAAGAATTTTACAATTTTGAATGTTAGATTTTCAGATGATTGAATAGATGACCGGGTGAAAAATATGGTGGCAGGTGGCGGGGGGAACTGGATGCTTGATGCTGGATGCTGGAAAAGATTGAAATTAAGAATTATGAATGAAGAATGAAGAATTAAAAGCTAAAAGCCAATAGCTAAGCCAAGAACTGGGAACTGGGAATGGAATGAAAAATAAAAAAACGCTGTGCTCTCGGCGCGCTCAGTGGTTAGCCCACAAGGGACAAAGTAACGCAAGATTTATCTTGCGCGCAGGGCAGGCACCTGCGATCCCGACAAGTCGGGACAGGCAAGGCTCACCCTTCGACAAGACTTCGTCCCGCCCGGGCGGGATCAGTCGAACGCTCAGGGTTCGGGGGCTGAGCCTCCGGAAATACGTTCCCTGAGCCTGTCGAAGGGAACCATCGGCTTCGACAGGCTCAGCCTCCGAACTTTAGGCCTCGCCTGTCCCGATTTATCGGGGCCTGTCCCGACTTGTCGGGATCGAAGCCCACCCCGTTCCCTGAGCTTGTCGAAGGGAACGGATGCTGAGCTTTACCTGTCCCGACTTGTCAGGGTCGAAGCCTGCTTCTGTTCCCTTCGACGGGCTCAGGAAACGTAGCCGATGGCCGATAGCCAAAAGACCGGAATTCCGAATATCGATTAACGATTTAAGAATTGGGAACCAATAACCCAATAACTTAATAACTTAGTAACTGATAACTGAAAACTGATAACTAAGAACTACCAACTTACTTTCTCGAACCAAGGAACCACAACATATCCACCACAGAACCAATAAGGAATAAAAAGGCGCCGAAACTCAGCTTCATATAGATATGCCAGGGCGGATTGATTTTTAAGCGGGAGTCCGAGGGCTTATCCGGATTGTAATAAACAGTAACGGAATCGCCCTGCGGATAGGCTTTTAATATATTGCGCGCCGTTTGTTTGCGATTGTTTCTGCCGCCGAAACCGGGCGTTTCCAAATTGCTTGTACCGGCAAATAACGAATCATCCGCCCGATAACGGTACCAGATTTGCGGCCGGATAGCCCTCTGCCCGACAATTTGTGTTTTCTCTATAATTGCCTGTGTTTTTTGCCAGTGCTTCAACCGGCTGTATTCTTCCAGCGTATTTAACTGCCGGATAATCAGAAACAAACCAAAACCAATGAACAACAGGGCAGGAACGGTGATATAAACGGAAACGGTCGTTCTTTTTTGTTTTTTAAGTATCCATAAGGCTGTACTACCGGAAACGATCAGTAAAGGTATTAATATTAAGAGAAGCATAGCAAAAATCCTGATTTCCCTGTATGGTCAAAAATTAAATCCCAACGAAATATACCCGGCCGACTGCCCGCCGGTTGTTCTTCCGGCTGCAACGGAGAAAGGGCCCAATACGGTATCGATGGAAAAAGCGGCTCCGATACCCGAGAAGAAATCCTCTTTGTTGAACACCAGTTTGGGCTCCGGCCAAATCCCTGCAAAATCATAGCGAGCCGACAGATAAAATCCCTTAAATAAAATATTTTTTTGAATATTGACCGGCAGACGAAAACGGTATTCCAGGCTGGCCTGAAATAGCTGCCGTCCGTACAGTTCATTCTGGTATAACCCGTAAAAATTATCCTGACCGCCCAGCCGGAAATTTTCCGAGAACGGCGTTGTTTTATCCGCGATGCCGGCGAACAGGCGCACGTGCCAGGTATGCACATCGGCATAGGTAAAATAGCCTTCCAGATTAACCATCAAACGGGTGTACGATTCCTGACTCTGCAGAAGCGTCTCGCTGCCGCTTTCCCAGGCCCAATAGTTATATATTCCCGTTGTAGGAAAATCAATCCGGTTTCTTCTATCCGCTATGGATCGAAGGGCTATGGTGCGGATTTCCGTGTTTTGAATGGTTGCTTTCTCCGGCGTTTGTTCCTGTGCCAGAATATGCTCCGACCGAATCTCGGCAAATAATTGCCCCAAACTTCCCATTTGCCTTCCGGCTTTAAGGATAAGCCCTTTTCGCTCTTCCCGATAATTCAGTGGTCTTTCCACATTTCGAATAAACAAGGGATTTACTTCCCAACTGTAATAACCGCGCACGGCGAAAGTAAAATAGGTGGTAAATATCCGGTCATCCCGAATATGGATACCGTAATAGCCGTCTTTAGTGCCAATACGGCCGACGAATCGGGTTTTTACACCCGTGCCAAAAATATTTTCTTCGCTCAGTTCCAGATAAATCTGAGACTTGCGATCATTATCCACTTTACCGCCCACACGGGCTACCAAAGAAGATTTTTCGATTACGCGAATAATAAGCGCGTTTTTCCCATTCTGCTGATGCACATCCACGGTTACCCGTTCGAACAACTGGGTGGAATAGACATGCTGCACCGCTTCATTGATTAAATTACTGTTAAATACCCGTCCGCGTTGAGCATTAAAATCACGAAGGATAACATAATCTTTGGTCTTTTTATTACCCTCAACACGAATTTCATCGATACGGCCCTCATCCAATGAAAAGGTTAATCTTCCGTTATGTTCATCCCAGTCAACCTTTTTTATCTTCATCAAAGAGTAACCATCGTATCGATAATTTTGTACAAGACGATCCATATCCTTTTTTAGCTGCCGGCTGTTCATGCGTTTTCCGGGATTCAAAAATAATAAATCATACAATTTGCGGTCGTCATATAATGTATTACCCTCGAACAAAATAGATCGGATCGTGTCGAACGGTTGGCAGTAAAAACGGACATCACAAGAAGAGGACGGATTTTCCGTCGTATCCACCTGCACGGTAACTTTACGGAAAATGCCGCTGTTCATCAGCACGTGCAGGTCGTTATTCAGACGATTACGCTGGAACAGCCGGCCCTGTTTTACTTGCAGTTGGTTAAGCACCTTTTGGGGTAGTTTTTCGGGTGCGCCAATAATTTGTACTTTTCGCACCGTATCGCATAAAACGGAATCTTTTTCGGAAAGAGTTACTTGCCTCAAAATCCGATCCAATTTTTTTTCCGTTGCTCTATAACCCTGTTCAATAAGCCAGTCAATCTTTGAGAAATCATTATTCTTAATATGATTTAAATCCGGTTTGATAAGAACATCCGCTTCGCCGCTTTCTATTTCTTTGCTCAATCGCGACATAATCGTAGTAGCCTGATCAACAATTTCCCAGGGCGCGTTTATTTCGCCGGCAGTTCGCAGCTTGGCTGTGGCGTCTACGGCCACAACGAATTCAGCCCCCATTTTTTTTGCCGCGCGAACCGGCAGATTGGAAAGCAACCCGCCGTCCACCAAAAGCATACTGTCGCGCGCCACAGGCGAAAAAAGCAGCGGCAGGGCCAAAGAGCCGTTTATGCTTTCCGCCAAATTACCTTTGTTGAGCACAACGATTTTCCCCGAAACCAGGTCTGTGGCTATCGCCCGGAAAGGGATTCTCAGTTTGTCATAATCATCCTGTGCCTGGTAATTTGCTTTGAGGAACAAATCCGACAAAATCGTAACCAGGCGTTGGCCGGGAGAGTATGCCTGAGGAATGTGGGGATTTAAACCGTTAAAACGAAGGGATAAAAGGTAGCGGTCGTGCTCGCCTTTTTGACCGAGAAAAAGCGATGTGCGTTGTGTTTTGTCTCTGTAAATATCATCCCATTTAATCGATTTTATAATTTGTTCGATTCTTTTGGGAGCATAGCCGGCGGCATAAAGTCCTCCGATCATACTGCCCACGCTGGTGCCAACAATAAAATCAATGGGGACTTTGTAGTCTTCGAAGGCCTGCAAGACGCCAATATGACTGAAGCCGCGGGCACCGCCGCCGCTTAAAACCAGCGCAATTCTCGGGTGATCCGTCGTAAGGCTGCTTTGTTGAATAATAACGGAATCACCGTGGATGGTCACCTCGGACGAAAGCGTAAACGCCTCTCCAGAGTGCACAATATGTGAAGCAAGAAGCAGAAATACCAACACCTGATATAATATACATCGTTTCATTTTTCCCTTTCGCAGGAAATGCCGGTATTCGGAGAATTTAAAGGGTCGTTTAAAATGATGCAAACCTTCCGGAACGACAGACCTGTTCCAACTTCATCACACATTTACTCAGCCTGTTCATTGCGTATTAATTCTTTGAAATATTTTTCGATTAGTTTTTGATAATCCGGCGTGTACCCTTCTTCCAGGGCGCGGCGTAATGCCTGTTGCAGTTCTTCGCGCCGATTGTCGCGCTCGCCCTGTATTTTTCCCGGATCTTTGGCAAGATATTTTTTGGCTTTTTGGGCTTTGCGTTTTTTGGACTGCTTGCGCTGCTCCAGAGATTTTTGGGCGTCCAGCATCCTGGAAAGTATCTTGCGCTGGCGCTCTATGGTTTTACGATCCACATTGTTTTTCAGTAAATCCTTTATCACTTCATCCATCTGTTGGGCCATTCCGTCCAGACGCCCGAGAATATCGCTGCGCTCCCCACCCTGTTCCTGCATCTGCTGCAGGGCTTCCCGCAAAGCCTGCTGTTCCGCCGCCAATCGCTGCATTTGCGCCTGCTGATCAGCCGTTAACTGCCCCCGGTTGCCTTCGCCGGAAAACAAGCTCAACGTCTGGTCGTTAATCTGTCCCTGACGGCCGGCCATTTTTTGCATCTGTTCCATAAATTGCTGAAATCCTGTTCCGGATTCCGATTGCGAAAGCTGCGACATGGACTGGTGCATTTGTTCCACACCCCGATTCAGGGCGCTCATCGCCTGCTGCTGGTAACGCATAGCCGAGCTTTTATTACGTTCGGACAGTTGATTGAGACTGTTTTCCATATTTTGCTCGGCCTGATTGAGCGATTTGCTCATATTGGGACTGATGAAAAAGGTTTCCTTTGACAAAGCGACAATATCGCCGATCACTCTTCTGAAATTTTGTTGTATCCTGCCCTGCTCTCTTTCCACGTCTTTTAATCCCTCGCCGAGGGGAGAAGCCTGTTTGGTTTTACGCCGGATCTGTTCCTGCTGATGGGACAATTTAAGCATCCGGTTCATTGCGCTGGCCATTTTACGCATTACTTCCATTTTATTCTGCATTTTCATCTGCGCGCCGGCCTGTTCCAAACCTTGCTGAATGTTTTGAAATTCGTTGCTTAAATTGCGGGAGGTTTGGGCCGCCTGAGGTTTGGCCCCGGCCAGTTGCGATTGCATATCTTGCATCTGTTTTTGCAATGCCGGATCATTCAGCTTGTCGGCCGTTTCCTGCAGTTTGTCTTTCAGCCCGGAAAACTGATCGACCCGTGGTTCCTGTTTAAATCGATCCAGCGCTTCTTTAAGGCTTTCCAGATTGTTTTGCTGTTGTCTGTGCATTTCTTCCAGCCGCCGGCGTTGTTCTTCTTGCTGCAGCCGAGAGCTGTCGGCCAGTTCTTCATTCATCTTTTGCTGCTGTTCGGTAAGATTTTTTGCCTGTTGGATCAAACGATCCATTTTCTGCTCGAACTGAACCTGTTTTAACAGTTCCATCGTTCGCTCGATGCTTTTCTCAAACATTTCCTGATTCAGCCTGAATTTTTCGAAGGCTTTTTTAATATCCTGCGGATTGTTTTTTTGCAGGGCATTCTGCAATTCCTCCAGCGCCTGAAGCAATTCGGGAGTGGCCACCTCCCGGAAAAGTTCCTGAAGCTGTTCATATTTTTGCAGCAATTCTTCGCTGATCAGGTTGTTTTCATCCAGCTTCTGAACCATTTCTTCCAGATTTTTCTGTATTTCATCCAATTTTTTTTGTAATTCTTTCTGTGTTTCCAAAGCCTGTTGAACTTGCTGCTTCTTTTCCCAATCCAATTCCCGGGCTCGTTTCAACTCGCGGTTTATTTCTTCCAGTTTCTTTTTTAATTTTTGAGATTCCTGCCCCACCCGTTCCATCTCGTCGATATTTTTTTCCTGCTGGTCCGCAAAGTCTTCAAAAAATTCATCCAGTGAGGGAAAGCGTATGATGTAAGTAGCACTTTTGCCTATGCCGCGGTCCTTTCCCGGCCGGTTATCTTTGGCCCAGGCAAAATATCGGATTTCGTCCTCAAAGGTGACCGGCATGCGGTTAAAGTCCCATAAATAGTTGTATGTACGACGCAGCCGGCCGCCGTCATTCTGCCGAACCGGGACGGAATGCCAGCTGGTATCCTGAGTGGAATCCTGACGCCGTATCTGATAAGTTATCCCGCAGCGCACAATGCCGTAATCATCCTGAACTTCGATTTTTAGCGGTAAAATAACATCCAATTGCAGCTCCAGGTCCTGCCCCGGCTCGGTAATTTCCACTAATGGCGCTAAATCCGGCAGCAGTGTAATACGGTATTCGATCGGATTGAGATTGTGCAGATTACCCGTATCGCTCAAAACGAAATGGTAACTGTCGTCTTTTCTTACAATAAACTCCCCGGCCACAAAGCGGTCGCGCACGCGCAATGTTTTTTCCCTTCCGGAAGAAAAAACGATTTTGGCCCGGGCTAACGGTTTATTGGTTTCGAACTTAAACTGTGCTTTTGTGCCGGCAAGGGCCACAATATCGCCAAGATTGCGATCCAGCGTACGGCCGGGTAACCCGGTATAGGCAGGCGGGAATAGCTGAATATCCAGATTTTTCATCTGCGGGGGAATAAGCACCTGCACTTTATACGACCGGGAGTGCAGATGATCCGCCAGTTCGCCGGCATAAAGGGGCTGCCCTTCCACCCGATAAGTGAATGGACGCTGAACATCTTTTAGCAAGGCAAAATATCCGTCCGGCCGTTTTTTTAAAGGGATCGTCTGCCGGGCCCCGTCTTCTTGCAGGGTAAGCTGGCAACCGGCCAACGCCGGACCTTCATACTCTACACGGAACTCAACGTTCCTGCCCTGAATAACCTTGGCGTTTCCCGGTTCCACCCGAAAGGTAAACGGCGGAATTCTCAGATATTCGTTGGCAGGATTCAACAACCGTTTTCCCGAATGCACAATCACATCCGAATGCGTTGCCAGCAAAACCGCCGCGCTCAGAGTGACCAGAACTATCAGAACAGAAGACGGTAAATAATCTTTTAAACGAAGAGATGCGCTGAAATTGTATTGTTTTAATTTTTCATAGGCTCTCTCTATGGCCGCATCCCGCAGCTCCGCCGAGACGCCGTTAATCGAAGGACGTTTAATCAAATGATAGATATTAACCAGTTCATCCGGCTGCTTTAATTGTCGGTGCCCGATTTCCCGCGCGAAGCGGCTGAGATCGGTATCCCTTTTGAGAGACCTGATTTCAGCGAGAGGTTTGAACACAAAAATTATTAAAAGAAAAAGCACAAAACCGGTATGAATAAGCAGCAATCCCCAACGGGACAGTTCTGAAAAATAAAAAAGATGATCGGCAAAAGCAGTACTTATTCCGAAAATAACCAGAATAAGAAAAAAAAAGGAAAGACTGCCCCAGAAGCGATAGAGCAGGTTTCTTTTTGCGTAGCGAAAAATGTTATCTATAAAAAAACGTTCTTTTTTATTCATAATGGTTTTGTCACAATTACGGTTGTTATCCGCCTGAGCCATTGGTTAATTTAACAACGCATACAGCAGAATGTTCACAGCCATTTTAAGGGCCGAACGCCGCACTTCCGGTGGATCGTTGTGGATCTGTGCGTCTTCACAACCGTCGCTGATGTCCGTATTGAAGCTGTAAAAGCAAACCAACCGCCCCTCGAAGATCAACCCAAGCCCTTTTGGAGGACCTCCGGCATGTTCATGCACTTTGGGCAGTCCGTTGTTAAACTGATAATAGACATGATATATGGGATGCGAGAAAGGCAGCTCCACAAAATTCAGTTCGGGGAATACCTTTTTCATTTCTCTGCGGAAGGATTTGTCCATTCCGTAATCGTCATCGGCCCATAAAAACCCGCCGCTCTCCAGATAGAGCCGTAAGGCCGCCGCTTCTTCTTCGGAAAAAACGATATTTCCATGCCCGGCTATGTAAGCCATTGGATATTGTACAAAATCGGCATCCAGAATTTTGGCCGCTGTTTCTCGCTTTGTTGTTTGCAGCCCCAAATCGTTCCGGGCTTTATTCAGGATATTCATCCAGGTTGTTTTATTACCGTACCAGTCGCCGCCGCCGCCGTAGTGAATACGGACCGGTTGAAGGGGTTGCGCATCAAGCGCAATCGGAAGATAGAGCAGGATAACTACATGGACAGCAAGAGTGATTACTCTAACGTTAATCTTTTCTTTTTTTGCCATAAAAAAAGCCCGTTCCGAAAAATTTCGATACGGGCAAAATTAAACCTTTTGGTTGTAAAGTACAAATCAAATCACTTTGTATAAAATCATGCTGGCCATGGTAACGGCGCCGATAACTTTGATGGACATCCCGCCGATTTTTCCTAAGAATGCGCCAAATCCGGAAAGCACACCGCTTTTCAGGTCCTTACGGTGGACGATGATTTCCATCAGGAAAGCGCCCAGGAATACACCCACCACCGATCCGACGATGGCGCCAACCACCGGCGTTACAAAAGCGCCGCTAATGGCGCCGATTATACCGCCAACCACAGCCCCGAAAATACCCCACTTGGATGAACCGTACTTTTTGGCTGTAAAGGAAATAAGAATAAATTCAATAGCTTCCAGAGCAATGACGATTCCCAGCAGAGTTATAATAAAAGTAATGGAAAAATTATCAAATCCGGTTCCCACACCGTAAAAAAAACTACTGATTACCATAAAAAAGTTGCCCGGCATTCCATAAAATATGGAAAACAACGATACTGCCAGCGCAAAAACCAGCATTACATCCATTAAAACATGCATCCTTACGACTCCCGATTAAACCTATCCTGCAAATTCCAGACGTTGATTGCGGCTTTTTAAATTCAGTTTATTAAGTTCTGCACGCACCGCGAACCAACCGACCTTAGTAAAACCATATTTAGCCGTATTTAGTTCCTTCTTTATTTTATACGCGCCGTAATGGGGATTTTCTTTTACAATCATCTTAATTTTCTCGGGTAAAGGAGAATCCGCCGGATTGACCTGAGGCTGCGCTGCTTCTTCTTTTTGACCTAAGGGCGCTGTGGTAGCAACGGCCGGTTCCACAGGCGCTTCGGCCGGAGCCGGTTCCGCTTTTTCTTCTTTAGGCAGGGTAATTTCTTTGGCTACCGGTTTTCCAGCTGCCTCAAGCATTTCGAATTTATTGATGGCTTCATCGATTGTATCGTAAACATCCAGAATATGGTGGAATTCCAGCAGTTCAAATATTTCATATACGTCCGGCACCATACGCACCAATTTAAGATCGCCGCCGTTCTCGCGGATCGACTTGATCTCGCTTATAAAAATACCCCAACCGGCGCTGCTGATATAGTCAACATTACCCAGATCTACGATAATGAAGAAACGCCCTTGTTTGAGGAGCGAGTCCAAAGCGCGCTCCAGCTCTGAAGATGTGGTGGTATCGATATACCCGCCCACTTTAATAACGGAAATATGATTTCGGCTGCCAGCAATTTCGGTTGAGACTTGAATTCCTTCCATCCAATCCTCCTTTACAGGATTTCAACTAAATCATCTGAAACAGAACATTACGATTTTGTTTCAGGATCATCATTCAGCATGTTTAATACGGGCTTGCTTGTAATAATTTTTTTATCGGCTAATTTCTTCCGGGCTTTTGAGATTTCATCCGTATGGGATTGCGCGCTTTTAACGGCATCCATAAAACGTTTCTGAATTATACCCAGCGTATTAATCGTTTCGTAATATTTTTCATAATCGTCAAATTTATTGTCTTTTTTAACAGAAAACAATAATTCTTTAACATTCTTACGAATAAATTCTTCATCCAGTTTTTCCAGGCTGCTGTCGATATAGTAAACAATATGTTGAACTCGTTCAAAAACCCGCTTTACATCAGGTAAAGAACGCAGGGTCGGATGCCGGACGATTTTTCGTAATTGCATATGCAGCTCTTTAATAGACGATTGTAGTTTTTTATTGTTAGCGGCAGCCTGTATAAGTTTTTCGGCGGTAATCAGGTCATTTTTAGCTTCTTTAAAAAATTGTTCCAACGCTTCGGCATCGATGTTTATGCTAACCTGTGCCAATAAATCTTCCCTGCTTATCCGTTTAGTCGGCGCTTTTTCCGGGATTTTTTCTTCTTCTTTTTTCTCCTCAGGAGGTTTTACCGGAGTAAAATGTTTGGCCGGTTTATGAATCATAACAGCCGCAGGCTCTTCGCCGGCCGGTTTTTCGCCCTTTTGAGGTTCTTCGCGCTTTACATTTATTTCCCGTACAAACGGTTTTTTGGGTTCTTCCGGTTTTGGCGTGGGCACAGGAGTCGGCGTTTCGGTTGGTGTACCGCCTTTGCGTTTGGCAATTTCTTTCTCCGAAGATTCAAAATCGAGTATAACTTTTCCATCCAGCGTTAACAATGGCGTTCCCGGCTGCTTCAAACGACGCTTGTCGCCTTTACGAACAAACAGTTCGCGCCGTTCGCGGGTATTCAGGCGCATTTTTACCAGCTCTTTGTACAAACGGTTTTCATCCAGTTTAATATGCCCGTACTCTTCCGTATCCAGCTCTTTTACAATACGGGCCGCGCCGTATTCGGGATGTTTGCGGATGATATCGTAAATTTTTGTTTTAACTTCTATGGAAAGATGTTTACGCTCAATATAATCCTGTTTTTCCAGAACCGTTTTTAGTCCGGCCAATCCCTCTTTATCTATGATTTCCTTATATTTATAATAATGATATTGTGAAACACGCAGTTTTTCCAGGGCCTCTTTTACCTTCATCCCACCGCTGATTAAGTTTTGCAGATCGCGTTGTATGTTGTAAATAACATCGCTCTGCATCATTTTTTCTTTAATAGCCACAAAAGTGATATCGTCATTTTGCGGCGCCCCGCCGGTGAACGTTTTGATATCGCTTTGAATGGCTTTGATAAATTCGCCCACATCCAGATGCGAATTATTGCGAATGGCGCTCAAAAAACGCTCTTCCCGGTACAATTCTCTACTGGCATTCATTGCTTCGGTGATGCCATCCGTATATAAAACCAGAATATCATCTTCGCGCAGCCGGATGGAATCGGTTTCTATTTTCCGGTCAAACAGGGTAATATCGGGCAACTGGATACCGACAGGAAAACCCGAAGGATTAAGATAGTAGGTTTGACGGGAGGAACCACGATACAGAATCATCGGATTGTGACCGGCGCTGGCGTAATGAATAATACGGTTGCGGGAATCGAGCACAACGTAAAACATAGTTACAAACATGCCGCGTTTCATATCGTTGGCCACAAAGCGGTTTACTTTGGCCAGTACATCAGCCGGATTTTTATTGCCACGCGATTCCAGCCGTAAAGCGGTACGGATCATGGTCATAATAAGCGAGCCGGGTACGCCCTTTCCGGAAACGTCTGCCACGCAAATACCGATGGTATCTTCATCCACTTCCACAAAGTCGAACAGGTCGCCGCCCACTTCTTTGGCCGCTTCGTAATAGGAAGCGATTTCGTAGCCTTCCACCTTAGGGAAGTCGCTGGGAAGCAGCATTTGTTGGATTTCCTGTGCCACCTGCAATTCTTTTTGCAGTTTTTGCTGCTCCATCAGGTTAACCTGGGCTTCCCGGAATTTATGGGTCATCTCATTAAAAGCCTGGGCAATCTCACCTAATTCGTCCGAAGCATCGATATCGATTTCGTCCTGATCCACACGTCCTTTTACAACCTGCCGCACCCAGTCGGCCAGACTGTGGAAGGGCGATAATATCTTTCGGATCAGGAAGAATATGGCCACATAACCGATAATCAGGATAATCAACATGTTGATGATCAGGCGGAATTTTCGCTGTTCTGCCTGTTTGACTATGGATTGCTGCGTAATGAGCAGATGCACATGGCCCAATACGGTTTCACCGGCCAGCAGAGCTTCGGCTGTCAAATCGTACACAGGCAGCGTATCATTCAAAGAATAATAATAGATATCTACATTTCCTACCGTATCTATCAGTGAGGCAGATTCCGGTACCCGAAAGACATCCGGCACATCCTGTTTAGCCGGATTCCCCCAGGCCAGCACCGCGTTGGACGTATCTACGATATAAACATCGTAGATAATATCCGGAGCTCCGGTAAGCAGGGCGTGGGCTTTCTCAAATAATAATATGTTGTTATCATCCAGCAAGTCGTCTACGCTGCCGTTGGCCAGAGTCCGGGTGCTGGAGGCGTTGGCTTTCAGTATGTTTTCCCGTACATCATTCATTACATTATAATACTGAGGCAGAAAAATGACTGCCAGAATAATGGTAAGCAGAATGGAGGCATAGATGGAATATTTGGTACGCAGAGTTTGCTCATTCCACCACTGGCTGAGTTTTGACTCATGTACTTTTTCGCGATATTTGGTTAAACGGAATTCATTACCCCGCTCAGTGATGGAATATTGAATATCGTCCATCAGTTTCCGCATCATCAATATGCCTAATCCGCCCTTTTTTCCGATGCTCACATATTTAGCCAGATCGGGGGTGTTGGCCTGGCGGGGATCGTAACTTTTACCCTGATCGATAATCAGGATGGTAAGGCTGAGACGGCGGACAATGGCTTTGATGGTAATTTCGCCGTTTTTGATATCCCTGTAACCATGGCGGATGATATTGGTGCATGCTTCGTCCACAACCAGCTTAAACGAGTTAACGGTTTTATCGTCAAATTTGTATTTTTTACCGATATGCTCGATAAAGTCACGGATCTGCGTCAGATAGCTCATCTGCGCAGGTATGGTTATTTCTTCCTTTTTTACATTTTTAAACATCGAACCGCAACCTGTAATTTATTCCATTTTTTTCAGACGTTCGCGCGCACCCTTTAGAGCTTTGAGCACCTTTTTATTGTAGGGATATTTCTTAACGATTTCTTCCCAGATGGAGATGGCCTGCTGATAATCGCCTTTCACAAAATAATCGACGCCTTTCAGATACTGGCGTTCCGTCTCCGCATCCATTTGCTCTTCTTTACCGGTCGATTCAACTTTGGACCGCTCGTAGTACTGTTTGACCAACTCGTCATTGGGATCTATCGTCAATGCTTCTTCAAATAACTTCAACGCCTTATCATATTCGCCAATTTCATACAAACCTAAACCTTTTTGTATTTTTTCCTGCAGCTTAATGCGTTTAACCAGAGGTTCAATTTCGTTCTGAATCCTCTGGTCATCACCGCCCAGCAGGCGGGCGTCTGCCAGCAGGCGAAGGGCTTCCGCATAATTGCCTTTCTGGAATTCCTGCCTGCCTTTGTTAATCAACCGGGTGGTTTCTTCACGAATACGCCGTTTGGTGGTGGCAATGCCGGCTTTGATGGTTTCATTTTCCGGATCCCGTTCCAGGGCCATATTAAATTCGATTAAAGCCTCGGTGTACTGCTTTTTATCCAGCAGCAGGCGACCTTTCTGGAAATGCTCGTCAATGAACTTTTGATCACGCTGGGCGCGATCCTTGTCCAGCGCATTTTGCACAGCCAGTTCCTGCTGTTTTTCGAATTGCTTTTTCAACTGCACATTGGCCGAATCCAACATGGCGTTGGCCCGTTGATTGAACGGGTCCTGCCCGATGACCTGCTGGTATTCCACAATGGCGTTAAACATATCGCCCTGTTCAAAGAACTGATTGCCTTTTTCCAGATGTTCGGCAATGAATTTCTGGCGGTCGCGTTCCCGCATTTCGGCGATCAGCCGCTCTTCTTCGGCAATACGCTCCGCTTCGGCAATTTCAAATAATTCATCCCGGTTTAAACCGAAATTGAACGACAACGATATTCTGTGCACAGCCGAAAAGTAGTCGCCGTAACTGCTGTTGGCGTAGGCGTAATCGAGCTGCATAAATTTATATTCGATACCGGCTCCAAAGGTCATACCCACACCGTCATAGCCCACACGAACCATTCCCATATTCATAAACCGATATTCCGTTCCGAAATGGAACAGCATATCTCTTTCCTGGGAATAATCCAGATCGAACAACAGGCTTAGACGATTCCCCAAACCGGAAAAGGGAATTTGCTTCATTAAACCGAAACGAACGGAAATGGGTAAGGCGTCTATATCCACTCCTTCGTTAAGCTGAGGTGCAAATAAGTTACGAATATTTAAGCCTAAAGACCAATTTTGCAGCAAATTACCTTCGAACAACGTCGGCCGCCACATCAATCCAAAATCCATCCCCACCCCATGATCGATCAGGGCGCCCTCCGTGGAGAGTCCGCTCCAGGCGCGCCGTAACACTTTTACCGAGGCACCCACTGTGATATCGAGTGGCAGTTTTTTGGCGTAGGATAAATAAGCCTGATAGGTTTCCCATGTAAACGTACCTAAGGCAATTCGGGATGCGGTACGTTCGGTTATATCGCCCGTGCCAATCCGTCCGAGACCTATCGCAAATGTACCCAGCTTTAATGTGGGCATGGCATAGGCGATAAAATCGTAATTAGTGCCTTCAAACAGGCTCATGTGATAGAGCATAACGCTTTGCTGATAGACATATTCCAATCCGGCCGGATTCCAGAATACAGCGGAAGGGTCATTGGCCAAAGCGGTGTAAGCCTGCCCCAGTCCGCTGGCCCGTGCGCCAAAACCATCCTTAAACAGGCTTTCCGTTCCCGCCTGTCCTTCATCCTGCGCGGCAAGAGGCAGTGCTGTAAGAGTTAATACGATCCAGGCACTAACAATTTTTGTCGTTAGCTTCATAACACTATCTCGCTTATTTTATATATGCCATTTTTGTGGTGTACCGCTGCGCCGGTTGTCCGTTGCTCGGTTTTATATCGATAATACCGATATAAACGCCGTTTAAGACCCGTTTGCCGCGGTCGTTTGTACCATCCCAGCGGATCAGGTTGGAATACACTCCGGGAGACAACCCGCTGAACTGCCAGGTTTTTACAAGTTCGCCAAGCAGTGTGAATATCCGGAACTCAACATCCGATGGATTGCGTAATTGGAACTGAATACTCGTTTGTTTGTACTGCCTTCCGAATGGGTTGGGATAGTTAAAGAAATCATTTTCAGGAGCCTGGGTTTGCAGGGATAGTTTTTTGGAAACCAGCATTTCGCTGTCCTGGATTTTCTCGCCTTCTTCATCTACGATTTGCAATAGAATGGAATCGGCAACATCCCAGGTCCAAACGTTACTCAACTGCGCCCAAAAACTGCGGTTAACCGCATCGCCGCGGAATTCTCCCAAAACCACATAGGTTTTCACCTCTCCGGCGTTATGAACGGACGTTTGAGTAAAAGGTATTTGCAATGGCACTTCAATATTCTCGTCAATCGGTAAATTCACGTACTCTGCCGTACCCGCCGGCGAAGAGGCTTTTTCGATTCTTTCCAATTCGTTCACATCCACTATACGAATCGATTTAAAAATATTAGCCACGGCGAACTTGTCAAGCGCAACCGCTTCCGTTCCGTCCTGCCCGCCGTTTTCATAGAAAGAAAGCACCAATCCGTCCACATTAAGCGGATCGTCGTATTCTTTGTTGGAAACATCAAAGGCCAGAAGGCGTTTGGTACCGCTTACATCCGTGAAAGAGGTATCGGTCACCAGATCCTGCCGGATGATCACCTCTACCGTTTTCTGCCGCACGCGTAAGGGGATGTTTACCATTCCGGAATCGGGGGCAACCAGTGCGGGCAGCCCGTCATTTTCGTCCAAAGGCAACTGTTTAAAATGAAAATTCAGATTGATGGTAAAATCCACGTCTTTAGGGGCTCTTAGTCTGAAAGCCAACGTCTGATCAAGCGCGCTGAATGCTTGTTCCGCGGCGCCGATAATTTCAAATCCCTTATCCAGTATTTCAGAATTCAGTGTAACGCTGCCCTGCCCCGTTATTGCGGCATTGGAAAGGGTACCGGATGTGGTGGCATATACCGGTTTCATCATCACCTGTATTTCCTGTCCCCAGGAAGCGAAGCCGGAGTTGGCAACCGATAAAGGCGTAATCTGCACCAGCTTTAAGGCCAGCTCTGCCTTGCGCTCGATAACCAGCGTGTCGGTTTTACTGCCAATAACCACCTGGCCGCTGTAAAAATCTTCTCCGGCCACGGTTATTTTGAGCGGAACTTTTTCACTTCCGTTGTAAGATAGCGGGACGGTAAGACGTTTAACGCCGTTCCCCTGAGAATCCAGAGCAAAAACCGTATCCGCAGGCGAACCGAATCCCGGAGGCAGAGAAACCGTAGCCACCGCATTCACCAATTTACCCGAGAAATCCGTATTCACACCATAGCTGAACGTTTGACCGGTTGAAACCGTATCCTTTTCCAGCGTTGTTTTCAGATCGGTGATTTGAGCGGCGTTTTCCACAAATACCGTATCGGTTTTTTGGGGATTGGCAATAAAAGCCTCTTTGTTTGTATTTACATCCACAGGAATACTGTCTATCTGTACGGTTATTAAACGTCCGTTTTCACCGGCGGCGGCCATGAGCAGAGCAAAGCGATCCTCAACAGCCGGTTTGGCGTCTGCTTTAGCCACACCGCTAACGGCGGAGGCCGGAACAGGGGCATTGACGCCGGCCGGTGCGGATGCGGCTTTAAAAGAAACCGATCCGGCGCGCAAACGCCAGCTTACCGTTTCGGAAATGTCAGAAAATGTTTTAACCGCTGTCTCCCCGTCCGTTAATTCAAGACCGTTGTCCAGCGTAAGTATCAATCGACCGCCACCCTGTACGGGCGCTGTCCCTTCGCTTTGATTTATTTTTGTTTCTAAAGTAAACTCCTGACCTTCAGACATGGTATTATCCTGGGAGCCGGTATCTTTGACAATCTTTAAATTCATATCCAATTGAGCTCTTTTTTGTACGGTAAGCCCCAGTTTGGAACTGCTCTTTTGATATTCGATTCCACTGTTCTTATCCACGGCGCTTACAAGTACAAAAATAGAATCCACACTTCCCGAAGGGTTCTCCGGCGCAACAACATTCCATAAAACGGTATCCGTATCGGCCGGCTTTAAACCGATAACCGAACTATCGCTCACCGCATACCCGTCGGGCAATCGGATGCTGGCCAAACGGTTGGCAGCATCCACTGAGCTGTTGAAATGAAAAATCGCCTGTACAATAAAGGTTTGTCCCGATGATAAGATTAAATCGCGGGCGCCGGGCGGATCGGTAACGGAAATATCGGCGCTGATATCAGCCGCTTCAGTCACTTTTACGGAAACGGTATCCAGAAGGCTGCTAACCGGAGGCTGCATGGTGTTGGAATCGACCGGAACCGGAGAGAGCAGAATGCGCAATTGATCGAACAGCTGTCCGGTGGTTAAAGCGTCTGCGCGGAGTCTCCATTCCGCAAAGGGCTTGCTTTGGGATATGGTTTGCGTTCCGCTAAAGGGTTGTACCGGTGTAAACTTGCCGCTATAATCTGCGGCAACCAGCGTTAGCGAACCCGGCCCGAAGGAGGCCTGACCGGAATTTTCCACTTCACTGCGAATTACGAATTCCTGTCCCAGAGAAACCACCGAATCCGCAGCGCCTTGCGGTTCGACGATAGAAGAACTGAGACGGAGATTAACCGGCGTTTGGACGAGCAGGATTTCCGAATTATCCAGCGGCTGCAACGGCGTTACACCCTTATTCGTCAAATCCGTCGCCGAATGAATTTCCGCTTTGAATACCGTTTGCCCGGTTACAGACAGGGTGCGGTTCTGAACAAGGGTTTCCATTGTGCTGTTAGGCGCAATTTTATTCAGTTGACGTGTAGCCACATGCAGATTGTTTTCACGCAGCCAGATTTCGGCGCTTTGGATGGTATCCGCGCCGGTGTTGGAAACCACAATCCGCAAATCAAACGGCTGTCCCACATTCACATAATTGTTTTGCGGGTTGGGAATTTCGGCAATCAGTGAATCTATTCGGATATTGGCCGGATTGATCACCGTAACCGTATCTTTGGCGAGGGCGGTATTGGAAATCATGGGAGCGTCCGGCAAAAGAACATCAAAATATCGTACCGCCGGCGTGGGGATAACACGGCCGGTTGTGGCCTGTTGCGATACATTAAAGCGGAACGGATAAATCCGCGTTACACCGGATTGAATGGTATCGGCAAGCAGGGTGGAATTATTCAGTGCCCATTCACCGCTCACGTCTTTGCTTTGATCCAGATTATAAAAATTGAAATTGAATCCGGTTATTACCGCCGGTGAGGCTCCATTATTTTTTATTTGATATTTTACCGATACATCCTCCTGCCCGGCCCGCACAACAGCCGAGTCGATCACCAAATTGGCAAAAACCAGATCGGCCTGCGGAATAACACTTAAAGCACCCGGATCAGTATCTTCCCAGTTATCCACATTGCCGGTGGGGGTTTGTCCGTTCAAATGCCATAAAACATCATAGGCGTCATAAGCGACATTCTCGTTAATTTTTGTACTGACAAACGATATGTAGGTGGTATCCAATACACCGGTATCCCGGTCTTTGCCATGAAGTGTAAACCCGCCGCTCATATTGATGGGCGTCATTCCGGAACCGATGATATTGATATAGGTTGAATCCTGATTAAGAACAAGATCGGCCGTACCGGTATTGGCGAATCCCATAGTGAAGGAAACAGTCTGGTTATGGATTACCGAATCCGGGCTGAAACTGCCGCTGATATAGACCGGATTCCCGGCGGAATTAACCACAAATGCCCCCGGCTGCGATGATTCCTTAATTAAAGTTCCGTTTTCCAAACTGATTTGTCCGTAAACATACGTTGTATCAATCGGGAAACCTTCCGGAATATCAAAGGTAAACGTCAATTCGCTGGTTATATCTTTTTTGAGGATAGTGAGTGTATCGGTTCTGGTTAAATTGTTGACCGTACGAATATTACCGAGTTTATCTTTAAAAATAAGGGTGGTTCCGGATTCATCAATGGTTTTGGGAGCTTCGCTGTTCGACACGTACATCGATGATTGAACGCCTACATAGCCTTCTACAACCTCATCCGGCGTAACCGTTACCTGTGTGATCGAGACATCCACAGCATACGCCAAAATACCGGCATTTAAAGTGTTTTGATAGGATTGGTCGCCGTTGGATGAACCGTACAATTCCAGAACATAGCGATAGTCATTGGCAGACATACCGGTCAGATAGGTATCTTCAAAACGCAGCACGGTTTGCTGATTATCACCGGCAATGCTTTTTGGGCTGGCAGCGTGCAGATTGATCGTGTACAAAGTTGAGGTAAAATCATTGGATTTAATTTTAAGTACCGTTTTGCTTTCATCCAGATCTACTCTTGCCTGCCCGCTATTGGATACGGTTACATAAAATTGCTCTGTAGTATCTCCTTTGGAAGAAGACGGTGTTGTAGAAACCCACTTCACATCAGCCGGAGTTTCGATAACAAATGAAGCGGGGCTGGCGGAAGAAGCGCTTAAAGCAGCCGCGGAATTAGCATCCTCGCCATCCAAAGTAGCGTCAACCTGTACCGTACCGGTAAAGGATGTGGTATTTACATTAATGGAAAAAATAAGTGTATCTCTTAAACCGCCGGACAGCGAAAACGGGGTTGTTTTGTTGATTAAAAGCGGCTCAAAATCGATTGTTGGTTCCGAAAAAGACAAGAGGGCGCTGTTGACCACAGCCGCGGCCTCTCCCGGATTGGAAAAATCAACCATTACACGGCCATGTGTCTGCCCCTGGCTCAATGTGTCCGGAACCACCCATACACTGTTTACCACTAATCCGGCCGCCTGCTGCACGGTGAGTGAACTACCGCTGGCCGTTGTCGTGACTGTCGTATCGCGATTATCGTTAACGTCGTGCCCTTTTACTTCCGGTACGGCCTGATAGGTAGCCGAACCCGCATCTGTGTGTACCGTCAGATCAAAGTTATAGCGGATACTTTGGCCGGCTTTGAGTACGCTGCCCAAAGAAGGGCTGCTTTGCAAAGAAATATCAAAATCCCCGCTGTAATCGGCAGCTCCGATCTTTAATTTCAGTTTTACCGAATCAATTTGAGCGTCGGCCCGGTACGTACCGGCGGCATTGGAGATATACACAGAACCCAAAAGACCGCTTTGTCCGGTGGATGCCATCGCCGGATCGATACGCACGCTGTCCACGGTAATCTGCTGCCTTTGCTGAACCAGCCAGCGGTCGTTAATGGTTTGGTCTTCCGTTAAAGTGGTGTCGCCATCCGAATCGATGCTGATCAACCGGGCGTGCATGCTGTCCTGACCGGTTTGAGCGTTGTTCAGCACAGATACATAAAAGCGATAGGTGTTTTCGTCGTTTCCGGCTAATACGCCTAAGGGCGTTCCTGAGGATAATTGTTGCAGGTAGTTATCCTGGCCGTTGGCAAAGATCAGTTTTAAACTGTCTAAAGTTACATCATTTGCTGTTTCATTTTTCAAACGCACATCCACAATGGCGCTGTCCTGACCATGCGATACTTTTTCGTAATCCGTATTGACGGAGATAATTTTAACCGATCCACCGGCAACATTGATTTTCCAGGCCAGATAAGCGGTGCTAACGAAGGTGCTGTCCGATCCGGAATAATTATTGGTATATTCCACTTTCGCATAAAGGGTATCTTTACCGGTTGCGCTGTTATTTAACACATCAAGATAATGTGTGACCATGGTTTGCGAATTGCCTTTAAGCTCAAAGGGATAGGCTGCCGGAGACTCCGTATATAAACCAATGGTGGGAATGAGGCTAACCGAAGTAACCGATATTGGTGTTTCGCCGCTGTTGGCCAGATAAATATTAACCGGTATATTGGTTTGTCCCGGCGTAACAATGGTCTCTGTTGAGCGGATAGAGTCCACCGAGGCCAGTGGTTTCCCGGCTGTGTACCAGCTATCCGGTTGATCGGCTGCGTTATCGGATAGCGCATCACCGCTGTTTACATCCGTTCCCTGTGCAGTAGCATCAAGGGTAGTATTGCCTGTTGTGGCATCAGACGGAATATGGACCCGGGCGCTCAATACCTGCTGCGAAGCTCCCCCGATCATAACAGGTAAAGCCGGTGTGATGCTTTGCGGGGTTCCGTATGGCGAAACGGTCAGAGAGGTAAGTTCCAGAGTGGCTTCACCCGTATTGCTGATATAAACATTCACCAGTGTATCGCTGTTTTGGCTTACCGTATCGGCTGCCGCCAACAAAGAGTCGATAACCAGAACGGCCGGCGTCTGCACGGTCAATGTGTCCGATTTAGTACCGGTATCCAGGGTGTCCTGTTTTGTTTGACCATTTTCTTCCCCATAAATGTAAAGTAAACCATTATATCGTCCCGCGGGAATGGTTAGATTTTTTGCCGCAAAAGAAAGCGTGGTCGTAACACCGGTATAGAGCGTTTGCGGGCCGTCCAGCAAAAAGGAATCGCTTCCGAAAACCAGACGCGTGCTGTCGGTGTTCAATATAATATCAAATGTTCCGCTGGCGGTTACATCCATCGTAAACGCCGTATTTTGCTGTTCCGAAACCGTATCGGGAGAAAAACTTTCGTAAGTGAGCGTTGTCGGTTGGACAATAGTGAATTGATCGGTTTGATCCGCGTTATGATCATAGACCGTTTTACCATTGATATTCCCGTCAATATAGCCGTCCACACTAACCGTTCCTGTGGCCGCGTTGGCCGCAACATCGGCCGTAAAATAGAAATCGGCCACCTGGTCGGCGGCAATGGTAGTGGGGTTGCCTGCCTGCGGGGTTTGGCTGACGTCCTGCCCGGGCGTAAACTGCAAAGCCGCGCTGTCCACGGTAACGCTGTAAAAAGAACGATTGCGCACCTGCATGCGTATCGATTGAACCGTTTTGCCTGCGGCCACCTGTTTGCTTACAGGATCCAAAACCTCTACAGACAGAATTTGCAAAGGCTCTACCGCCAAACCGTTTTCCTGCGTATTGAGCGTACCGCTGAGATCGCCCGTTCCGCCAAATTCGATTTGCGGCGTATAGTTTCCGGCGGATAAAGCGGCGTCCACGGTTTGCGGCGCAAACTTTAAAGTGACAATCTGATTCGCGTTCAACACCGCGGGAGAATCCAGGGCGGTACTGAAAGTAGTGGTGCCGTCGTCAAATTTGAATAGTGTGTTAGCCTGATCCAGCGTAAGCTGGCTGGGACCGGGATTATTTACCTGCGCATAAAACGTCTCTGTTTGGCCTGGCTGAGTGGCAACCGGATTGAGGCTGCTGTCTATATAACGTACACCGTAGATTTTGAATTTTGCCGTATCGCTTAAACCGCTCACAAATCCCCGGGCAACGGAAGAATCCTGATCTGTCGGACTGTTATACACGCTGCGGGCTACGCCGGAAGCATCTGTAAAGGCCGTACGTATGGAAACCCGGTCGGCCGGATCAAAGGTAACTTCGCTGCCTTCCACAGCATTGCCATATTGATCGGTTACCTGCGCTTCAATAACCTGATCGCTGCCGGCGGCCACGGTAGCGTTATTGCCGCTGTAAACCAGAACATTTGCCGCGGCATCCGCATTGGCGGTGGCGGTAAAAATTACCGAAGTCAAACTGCCGCTGCTCACGGTCAGCGTGTCCTTCCCGGCCTGCCGCCTAAGCGTCCAGTTTGTGCTGGCAAAACCGTTGGCGTCCGTGTGGCTGGTATCATTTGTCGCGCTTACCGCACCGGAAGTGTCGGCCGGCGTCCATTGGACAACCGCGTTGGCTATACCGTTTTCATAAGCATCTACCACTTTTACGGTTACCGGATTGGATAATTGTGTTTTTACCGTGCCGCTTTGCCCGTCTCCGGCGTAAATCAATATGCTATCGGCAGCAGCCGGATCGGCCGTAAGGGTAAACGTAACCGGACTGTTTATCAGTTGGCTGTTGTAGGCGCGTACGATATACGTACCTGCTTTACTGCCAAATTTAAACATAGTTTGAGCGTAACCGTTAGCGTCCGTTGAAGAAGAAGGCGTGTAGATTGTGTAATCGCTGCCTCCCTCCGGTAAATCGTTTGTCCCGCTGATACTAAAGGTGACGGTGATGCCCGAAACCGCGGCGCCGGTATAATCGACCACCCGCACCCGTAACGGGTTGGCCGCGTCGCTGTTCACGGTTCCCGTCTGTCCGTCCCCGGAAACATACAGAAGCGAATCGGCAGAATCGGGAAGGGCATTGGCAAAGAATACAGCAGAGGAAAGTCCGCTCACGCTGGCCTGCGCCGAATCCAACCCGGCTGTGCTGCGCAGCGTCCATTTGCTGCGGGCCACACCTAACGCATCTGTTTGATTACTCGATGGGCTCAGGCTGCCATCGGTATTGGTGCTCCAGGTTACGGTTTCACCGGGTACAGCGTTGCCATAAGCGTCGGTAACCTTTACCCATAGCGAGTCATTGACCGGATTTCCCACTATAGCCGAAAGTGTGTCGCTGCTCAGAGGCTGCTGAGCCAATGCGGCTGCGGCGCCGGCCTGGGTTTTAATCACTCCGGAATAATCACTGAATGTGCCGTCTGTAATATAAAATTTAGAAGAATTAACCAACGTAAAATTAAATGTGTTTTGGCTGACCGAACCGCTCTGGCTAAAGTAGCCGATCGAATCCCCATCCACTGTCCAGGTAACATTTACGGGGCCTAAATAAATACCGTTGGCGTCATAACCTTCGGCATAAAACGTAGCGTTGCTGCCTGCTGTGCCCGTGTAATCCACCAGTTCCGCGCCTCCGTCTCCGGCAACGCTCTGAATACGGATGGAGGCCAGCGCACCGGCCTGGGCTGTTATTGTTCCCGTAACGTCATCCGTATAGGCGCTGGTAGTACCAACCGTACCGCTGCCTGTGGTGGTTGGCTGCAACGTTGTTACCGATGTGTTTGTTGCCGTGCCCAAACCGGTTAATGTCCCGGTTGTGTACCAGTCAACCGCCACATCCTGGTTATAATTATTATCCGCATCGTAACCGGCGGAATAAAGATATAACGTTTGGCCGACCGTCAGCGTTGTATCCCCGATTTCCGTTCCTTCACCGTTGGGAGAGGTACGGATAAGGACAGAAGCAACCGTGCCGGCAGTGACGGTAATGAGTCCTGTGCTGGCGCTTAGAGAGGCATCGCTCTGAGCGGTGGCTTTCAGTGTTCCCGATCCTTTTGTGGTGGCGTCGAAAAAAACGCTGTCCGTCGGATTGGCCGGAGAAAGCGCGCTCACCACCCCGCTGCCGCTCCAGTTGGAGGCTATGCGTCCTTTAAAGTTTCCGTATGAGTCATAACCAAGTGCAATAAAGGAAGCGCTTTCGTCTGCCGTCATCGTTGTATCGCCCACGGCGGGTCCGTTGGCAGTGGCGTCCCGCTGAATACGCAGCTCGGCCAGGGCGCCGGTTTTGAGCGGAATGTTTACCGTATCGCGGATGCTGCCGGAAACCACTTCGATCCGGTCGGTAACGTAACTCACATCCGTACTGGCCGTGTAACTGGCTTGCGCCAGACCATTGGCGTCGCTTTGATCGTTAGCGCTGTTCGTACCGCCGCTAAATAAGCCGCTGCCCTGGAATCGTGTAAAAGTAACGGTGGCGTTGTTAATGGGATTGGAGTATAAATCATAAAGATAAACCTGAACCAAACGTTCCGCGCCCACAACCAATGAGTCTTCGCTGGCTGTGGTTACGGTAAAATGATCCGCTGCGGCAGCAGTTACCGTAATGGCTCCGCTTTGTCCGTTAACGGCGCTGTCCGTAGCATTGGCCGCTTTCACGCTAAACTCACCCGTCGTGGTGTCGTTTACCGTTACCGTTACAGTGCTGTCGTTACTAAAGGCAATGCTGGTAATATTGCCGTTAAACCAGGCGGTGGAACTTCCCGGTGTGGAAAGATTAATGGTTTGGCTGTTTACCACGCCGTTGCCGTAGCGATCTTTTGCCGTAATTGTGTAAGCAACGCTGCCCCCGGCCTGAATGCTCTGACTACCGGAAGGACTAAAAGCATACGAGCTGACCTGCCCGGCCTGCAAAGTCATAACAATAGTATCTTTAACCGCCCCGGAGGCCACTTCCACGGAATCTTTCCCGTAGCTTATTTTAGTGCTGGCCGTGTACAAAGCCTGCGCCAGCCCGGAAATATCCGTTGTATCATTTTTAGCCGATGATCCTGAGAAACCGCCGTTTCCGCTGAGACGTGTAAATGTAACCGTACTATCGGAAATGGCGTTATTATACACATCAAACAAGGTTACCTGAAGCATGCGCTCACTGCCCACTTCAATATCGGCCGTGCTGGCCGAGCTTATGGTAAAATGATCCTGAGCCGCCGGATTGACCGTAATCAAACCGCTTTCGCCGTTTACTCCGGAGTTGGTTTTGTTTTCGGCACGTATGCTAAACTGCCCCTTGATTGTATCGTGCACGGTAACCGTAACGCTGCTGTTACCGGCAAAACCCAACCGTGTTCCCTCTGTAAACCATGCGGTGGTACTTCCCGGTGTTGTCAGTATAATCGAATCGCTGTTGGCTACCGCCGTGCCGCTTTGATCACGGGCGGTAATTGTATAGCTCAAGCTGCCGCCGGCGGTCATGGATGTATCATTTGCCGGTTGGAATGTATAATGCGTAACGGTGGGGCTGCTTCCGGTTACATCCACGCTCCAGCCTGCTGAGGTTGCCGCCGCCAAAGCGGAAGAATCAAGTTTGGCGTCGTAGCGCGAGGGATAGGCATTGCCCGACGAAGCCGTTCCCGGCATGGTTTGTCCGAAAACAACCACCATTGAATCGATAATATTGAAATGAGAAACACGGATAAACAGCGAATCCTTAACGGCATCGTACTGCCAGGAGGCATAACCCGGGTTTAGGGGCTTGTCCGCTGAATTTTTAATATAGGCGTCCGCGCTGTTAATTTTAATACTCGTAACCGTGGGGCGGTTGGCATCATCTGCAAAGGGATTTTGAATAGCCAGATAATCCACTTTTCCCAGCCCAGCAGGAGTGGTGCTTACATTGTACAAACGATAGGTGAAGGTTTCATATTGGCTGGTTGTACTGCTAACCGGTGAAATGGCAGCTACGGCGCTGCCCAGGGTTTTATTATGAAACAGAACGGCCAGGTTATTGGCCACCAAAGCGCTGTTATACGAAATACCGTCCGTTCCATCGGCCTCAATACCAACCCGTCCTCCGGAATAAGCGGCATCCACATAACTGTATTGCAATTTGATAAGATGACTTGTTTCGTAAAGCACAATTTCCATATTAATCGGATCCGGAAAACCGGAAGTGCCCTGGTGGTACTCCCATTCTATGATAAATCTCCGGTTCGGTGCTTCGCCAACAACTTTACTGAACACGCCGCCTTCCGCGGTGCCGTTACGCAAATCGTACCAATATGCGGCAATTAATGAATCTGGCGCGCCGGTAGAAGGAATGGGACTGGTTACAGGATAACTACTGGTAAGCGTCTTAAAAGATATAAAACCGTTAGAGCTTACAAATAAGGAATCCTTCTGCTGTCCGTAAAAGGTAAACGGGAAAGGAAGTTTTAAAGCTGCTATATCGTCATCAACGGATGCCCCACTGAAAATTACGGTACCGTCATTGGCATCAATCCATTCATAATGAACCGTATCGGGCCCCGTACCGTTATTATCCGTCCACATGTGGCCAAACGTATCCTTCCCTCCCTGATTGGCCAGAGCTATTTGTATAAAAGCAGCAAGGAATCCTATAATCAGTCTGTATTGCTTAGACATGGCGTTTCACCTTATTTATTTTTTAATGAAGGAAAATCACGGCTATCGAGGATTTGCCCCTCTGTTATATCGGAAGCGGATACCGTCATTTCTTTCAAAACAATGCGCCGGGTTGCGGATGTGGAATCCACAATGTGCGGCGTACAGAACAATTCGATACGGTCGCCGCTTTGCAGCAAACCCGCTTTAAAACGTACGACCAATCCGGAATCGGAAAAATCCCAGTGTACAGCAAGATTATCCGCCGGTTCGCTCAAGTCATTCTTCATCCAAAGTGCATTCCCATTCAACTGTATTTCGTAAGGAACCATTTTACTTTGCCCGGGAAGATCGATAAACAGCCCATCCTTCACCTGTTGGGACAATTCGACCATTATCCGAAAAGCAGTCCCGTTTTGTGATGGCGTGCCATCCTGAAATTCCGCCGTTAACCGTGCGGCCTGAGCTAACAGCGCGCTTGCGGAAAACAGGAGTATGAATACAAGGGTTTTAGTGAGCTTCATTTTAAGGCTCCGGTAAAAATTAATATATTTTTAGACTTTTTTTAACAAGGATTGCGACATATTGGGCCGAACAAACTTAAATAAACATAAATTTTGAATGAATGTCAAAATAATATCGGGCATTAAAACAGGATTTATAGGAGTAAACCATTCCATTTTGCGGGAATTCCAAATCCTTTTTTCTTTTCAGTTTCCGGACAACAGAACTTCGTTGCAGGATATAATCCTTTTCAGTTTAATCCTTTAACTTTGGTCATATCCGGATTATTATCCAGTTCGTTGAGAAACATCTTTACCAGTTCCGGATCAAACTGGGTTCCTGCATAATAATTTAAATATTCCCGGGCTGTTTTCTCGTTTAACGCCTTGCGATGCGGACGATCGGATACCATCGCATCATAAGCGTTACAAACAGACAAAATCCGGGTACCTAAAAACAAATCATCATAACCGATTTTATTCGGGAAACCACGTCCATTGTAAAATTCATGATGATGCAGGGCCATGTCAATGATCTTTTCGTTGAAACCGGCTGTTTTCAATATTTTGGAACCCTGAATGGTATGTTGAAGAATTTTTTCTTTCAGATCGGTTTCTTGCTCGGTTATTCGTGCCGGATTAAGAAGGTACTCATCTTTGATAGCAATCTTACCGATATCATGCAGCAATGCACCGTAACTGAAATCTTTTACATCCTGCGAACTGAGACCCAGTTTACGGCTCAATACATTTACATAGTTTGCCGTACGGATATTATGACCACGGGCATAGACATATTTTGCTTCCAGAGACTGCAGCATGGCACGAAGGGTTTTGGCATAAAAATCCTGATATTCATAGGTCATTTGTGTCTGTTCGAGAACAAAGGACATCTGATTGGCTAAAATCGCAATCAGATTAATATCCTCTTTTGTAAATGACGAACCGGAAACCTTAGGCCCCACTAAAAAGACACCGGCCATATTCCCTTGAACAAATACCGGGCATATTAAATCTTTCCCGAATAAACTCAACAGATTAATCTCATCTTCATACAAGCTTTCGCGGGGAATCTGACTTACGAAAATGGGTTCGCGGACAGAGGCCAAAACCTGTATAAGATGGCTGTGAAAATAGATGCGTATTTTCGACAGATCGATACCGCGTAAGCCCTTTTGAACGTAGATATCCAAAAAATTATACTCTTTTTTCCGACGGGTTAATATAACCGCATGGGTACTACCGATCTGTCCGATACTGGTTAATAAAAAAGAAGTAAGTATTTTTTTGGAATCGTTACGTATATTTATTTGACCGCTGAGATTCAGAATGTTTTTTATCTCTATATCTTTTTTCCGTACATCACGGCTTAAATTATCAACCTGTTGTTTGTTTAATAACAGTTCTTTTTCCAGCTTATGGTATTTTTTATTTAACAAATCGTGAGCGCGCAATACTTCTCGTTGCCTGGCTTCAAGGTCTTCCACCGCTTGTAAAAGCATCAATGCAACGCCGGTGAGTAAACCGAGTATCAAACCATTGGAAGCATAGGTAACCAACGGCCGTTCAAAGACATCCAACAGGGTAAAGACAACCGTGCTTACGGTAAACACAAGAAAAAATGTGATCAGAACCGGCGTAAGTTCACGACGCGGCAACAGGAAAATGGTACTTAATAAAACAAACGCCGGTAAAAATGTGAATAAATTATTGGAATATTCGATGGGATAAACAAAAAGAAAAATAATGACCCAGTCCACGATGATCAGTGTCTTAGCCACATTTTTTTCAAAATCACGGTTACTGAAGATAGTACCCCAAAAGAGGGTCATAAATATACTGGCAATGGTTGCGGGAAGCAGCAGTTTGTAGGCAATGGTCCCGCGATTGTCCACATACCCCAAAAGCAATGCCAGCAATATAAAATTGCCGATTACTCTGGAATACAGATAAAAACGTGATTTATTTGCCCGTACATATAAAAAAATTTTACTCATTATAAACTATTTCTTTGAATACTCTGTAAAGATTTCATCGCAAAATTGCACGCAAAAGTATCAGGAATTCTTTTCCGTCGTTTTCCACCAGTTTTTTATTTTTTAAAGCCTTATCAAATGAGGGATTGATCTGCAAGGCCTTGTCAAATTCGGTAAGGGCCTGCAAAAACAGGTTTCGGCACTGTATCAAATGGACAATGCCCAAATTATTCCATAAGTCGGCGTAATCCGGATGATCTTCGACCGCTTTGTTTAAACGAACCTCAAATTGACGAATAATATCATCATTCAGCCCTTTGCCTCCGTACATCAGTTTCAGGTAGAAATCCATCCCTATCAAACTTAAAACTTCTTCGGGGAATACTTTATTTCGGTTTTCAACTAAAACCTGAACCGCTTTTTCGATGTCTTCTTTTTGTATTAATGCCGTAAGACGCGATTCGATGGCTCGCATCCCTTTATTCCCTGTGTCGTAGAGCTTTTTAAGCTGCTGCTGTGCCCGTTCTATACGAATGGAAGCCGGAGGAAGCTGATCGGCTGTCTTATCATACAGAGTGCTCTCCAGATAAAGAATGGCCAGGTTGTAATGTGCTTCGAGATACTGAGGATTAATATGCAAAGCTTCCTGCAAGTTGGTTAACGCTTTGGCGTACTGCTTTTCGTACAGATAGGTTAATCCCAAATTATTATATATATCCGCGTAAGCAATACCTAATTTGAGAGCTTGCCTGAGTGTTTGGATAGCTTTGGTATAATTACCCAATTTGATATGGCATAAGGCCAAACCGTTTAACGCTTCCGCCGATTTCGGGTCTATGGATAACGCTGTTTCGAACTGTTCAATGGCATCTTTGATCAAGTTATTACGCTGAAAGATAAGGCCCAATTTGATATTGGAAGGAGCGTGTTTCAGTTTTTTTACTTTTTCCGCAATACGGAACATCAATTCGATTTCGTTGATGGTCTCTTTGTGAACGGACGAAACGATCTGTTTGATGCGGTTTTCCAGAGAATCATCACTGCTTTTTTTTCGGCGTTCAAATTCAATCTCGTGCGTGGTGATCAGACGGCCTTCTTCAAACACTTCACAGCGGACGTTCCCTTTACGCGTATTGCTGGCCGTTTGAATATGAAATTTTCTCCCGGCCACAGCCACATTGTCATTATATCCGATCTCGGTCATACCATTACTCCTGTGTAGACAAGTATGAAAAAGGAATCCGTCTTAAAATAATAATAAAGAAATAACATCCTGGTTTGAGCACTAAGATACGATTGTAACATAAACAAAATCAATACCTAATCTTTTTTTGTTAACGACTTTTTGTACAATGTAAAACGGTTGCGCCCCGCCTTTTTGGAAGCATATAAAGACACGTCGGCGCATTCTACCAACTTGTCAAAGCTATCCGCATCTTCGGGGAAATTGGCTCCCCCCAAACTGACTGTAATACGCTCTCCGGGCTGAATATGTTCTTTGTAAAAAGGATGTTCCTCTACTTTTTGCCGGATACGTTCCGCCAGAATAGGTAACACTTTTTTGTCCAACCCGGGCAGAATAATGCTGAATTCTTCCCCGCCATAGCGATTGACCACATCCTCGTCACGGACGGCGCTTCTTAAAATCCAACCCATCACACGCAGGGCTTCGTCGCCTGCTTGATGGCCAAGCGTATCATTGTAATTTTTAAAATGGTCAATATCCAGCATTAACAGCGACACGGTTGTGTCATTACGCCGCGCCCGATTTAATTCCTCCCGTAAACGCGTTTCGAAATAACGATAATTATTCAAACTGGTCATCGCATCCGTAAAAGACATTTTTTTAACATTTTCATACATTTCTGCGTTACTGATGGAAATAGAAATGATGCTGACCAGCAGAGCGAATATCTGATAATCGGATTGATCGAACTGGCCGTCGTATAGCCGGGAACCGCAGCCGATAATGCCGATGAGGCGGTTAGAATGAACTACAGGGGCAATGATATCCATCTGCAATGCATTCAATTTTTTTGCAAATTTCTTTAGACGGGCCAGCTTTTCGAGCTCCTGCAATTTAACCGGACGTTGATTTTCAATAAAATAGGACACCAACGGATCATCGACCACAAATTCCACATCCTCATTAGCGGCTGCCTCATATCCCTTAGTATAATAGCGCGTAAAACTGTTTTTCTGCGCATCAAATAGAAGAGCGAAAGCACGCTGACAACCCAATTGCCCCACAATAGTGAGAAGAGCCGAACTGATAAGTTGATCGAATTCCAAAATAGAGTAGAGCTCGCTGCTTATTTCCAACAGATTATTGATCTCATAGATTCGTTTTTTCAGGGATCGCTCGGTCTCGCGTAGCTTCATTCGATAGTCATTTAATGCCCGTTTAGACGAATGTATGTCACCGGTTAGGCGTGTAATACGGTTGTGTAACTCCAATTTGTTTTTTAATTCGGTAACCAGTTTTTGCACCAAACGGAAAAAATCATTGACCTCGGCATTCGAAATTGTACAAAATAATAAATAATCATATTCATGAAAAAACTGAAACAGCGTCAAAGCCTTAACGGAACCGTTTCCTGTAATAGCATCTATTTCCTGTTTTTGTGGTAAAGATTCCTGTTTCGTAAAAAAGGGTTGTAGTTCAATAAGCGCTTCATATTTTTTGGTTGCCGAGAGCGAAATACTGCCATCCTTTTGTGCATCATACCATAAATTTCCCTCGCTACGGTGATGATGAAACAGGTAAACCGGCACATTACGAAGCGTTATCATTTTTTGCAGTGTGCTAACCAAACTTCGATGAAAAAAACGTTTTTCATCTACGGTTACCAGTGGTTTGGCTACCACTTCCAGCATATCCAGAACGACCGGCCAGTCACTGCCGGCAGTTGATGGCTCCCGCCGTATCTTTTTACTGAATATTTCCAGATACTTTTTCATAAAATGGTTTTTTCAGGATAAGAATGGTGAAGACCCGAATGCCGACTACAAACAATAGTTTACAAATAAAACCGCAACTTTTCTGTAATCTATATCAATTATCTTTTTGTACCGGGCGTAATAATTTGCGCATCGTCTTGATATCGATCTGCAGAATACGGGCTGCCTGGCTCTTATTCTTGTCGGTCATTTTAAAGATATATTTAGCATATTCCCGTTTTACTCTTTCCAACGGCCACCGGTTTTCAGCCGCCTGCACTATTTTAGCGGAGGGTGTGGTAAAGAAGTCGTCGGGAAGCATGGCCGGGGTGATTTGTTTGGGTTGACGATAAACGATACGCTCCACAATATTTTGCAGTTCGCGTACGTTTCCGGGCCAGTTATACTGTACCAAAAGCTCAAAAACCAGGGGGTCGATAGAGGGCATGGCATAGTTATTCTCGCTGACATGCTTTTTTACAAAATAAGTGAACAGTTCCGGAATATCTTCGATACGTTCCCGAAGCGGCGGAATGTTAATCAATATGGTGTTTAATCTGTAATAGAGGTCTTCCCGAAAACGACGTTCCCTCACGGCTTCTACCAGATTTTTGTTTGTCGCAGTAATAATTCGGGCATAGACCTTTTTAGGGATTGTTGATCCTACGGGATAATAATCTTTCTCATCCACTACTTTTAACAGTTTAGCCTGCAGGTAGGAAGGAATTTCACCTATTTCATCCAAAAATACCGTTCCCCTTCGAGCGGAACCGAAAATACCTGTTTTATCGGTAAAAGCGCCGGTAAAGGCCCCTTTTTTGTAGCCGAACAATTCCGATTCCAGCAGGTTCTCGGGGATAGCCGCGCAATTTATATGGACAAAGGGTTCCCGGTTTCTATGGGAACGGATATGAATATATCGGGCCAATTCAGTCTTTCCACTTCCGGTCTCTCCGGTTATTAATAAATGGATTTCGGCATCCTTTACAAGTTCAATCTGTTCAAGAATTTGCCTTATGGCATGGCTTTTACCGATAAACTTTGTACCATCCCCTGTTTTATTTTTTTGCTCCACGGGCATCGGATGTTTGGCATGATAACGAATTAGTACAGCCAGGTCCTGCAAGCCTGCTGTGGTGAAAGGCACATATAAAATATGCGATTCGTCAGCGGTTTCTTTCTGAGTTTCCTGCAATAAGATCAAAACCGTATTTTGATTATTAAATTTCAACTGAGCAATCAGTTCGGTCAGGTCTTGTTTTTTTAACAAAGAACTGTCAACAATCGTAACCGGGAAAGGCTTTTGTTCTATGGATGTTAACAATTGCCCCGGAGTGGATACAAAAAAGGCGTTATGTTCGGCTGGTAACAGGTTTTTGAGTATGCTTCGTCTGTTTGTTCTTTTTTCATAGATCAGAATATCGGCCATAGCCTCATATCCTACCTTAAAGTAAAACGATGTTGTGAAGTACGGTAGAGCATACTTTGCCTGTTGTTACATTATTGGTGGGAAACCGCTATATTATTCTTTTAGATATTCTCTTTAATTTCTATGGCCACTTCTTTTTTTAACTCTTCTATCCACTTGCGGTATTCTTTTTCCATTTTGTGGTTCAGAGCAAATTGTTCAATTTGCTGCCAGTCGGTTTCCAGGGTAAAGTGGTGTTCCTTATGCCGTTCTTTGAGATAAACGATATGATAACCGAATTCCGTTTTGAACGGTTCGCTCACTTCACCCGGTTTAAGTTTTTTTACCTGTTCGCGAAACTGGGGAAGAACCATTTTATCCACTTCAAACGTACCTAACATGCCTTTGTCGTCTTTTACGTTTTCGTCATCCGAATACTGCAATGCAAGCTCCGAAAAATCTTCTCCGTTGATGATGCGCTGGCGGATTTCTTTCAACTCCTCGATGACCCGTTTTTCATCTTCTTCGGTAGGCATAGCCTGGATAAGAATATGGCGTGTGCGCACTTTTTCGCCCTGGCGGTCTATCAATTGAATAATATGAAAACCGAACTGAGTTTGAACGATATCGGAAATTTCGCCTTTTTTCAGACTGTAAGCCACTGTTTCAAATTCCGGGACAAAATCCCCGCGCGAGGTAAATCCCAGATCGCCGCCCCGTTTGGCCGAAGCCGGGTCTTCCGAGTATTTTTTAGCCAGTTCGGCAAAATCAGCGCCTTCTCTTAATTGTTTAAGTATATCCTCGGCTTTCTTATAAGCGGCCATTTGGGCTTCTTCCGAAGGACGCACCAGTTTAAGTATATGTCCGATGGTTACGGTTTCTTTTTGGGTGGGCAAACTGTCCTTGTACGTTTTGTAAAATTCTTCCACTTCCCGTCGTGACACTTTTAATCCCTGAAAATGCATCGCCCGGGTTTTTTCCACAATCATTTGCTCTTTTATGATTTCCCGCGTATCCTTGCGAATTTTTTTCAATGAACTGCCAAACATTTCCTCTAATTTATCCTCGGAACCCACCTGGCTGATCATGTCCTTGATACGCTGATCCACCTGTTTATCCAGGAGCTCATCTTCCACGGTAATGGTGTCTTCTTCTGCCTTGGCCAACATAAGTTTCTGCTCAATGAGACGTTCCAGAGTTTGTTTTTTCAACTGATTGATTATTTTCGGATTGCTTTTAACATCAAGCCGGTTGCGGATAATAAAATTTTGCACATACTGATCTATCTCGGATTTCAGAATAATCTCTTTACCGACCACAGCGGCGATACCTTCCACTAGCTGTTGAGCGAAAAGCGGGCTCGCCAATAAAACCATTACAAAAAGTACTTTTATTAAGTTTCGTGACATCCTAATCCTTTGTTATTGTTCTATTTTACTCAAATAGGTTTGAATCTGAGCTTTCTCTTTCAATTCTCTTAAAAGACGCTGACGCTCTTCTTCTCTCTTTAGCCGTTTGAGCCGCAGTATGATTTCATCCCGAACCAAATCCAAATCGATTGTTGTGCCTTTTTTCTGCCAGTCCAATAATTGTATAAAGTGATAGCCCTGATCGGTTTTAATCGGCTTGGTGATTGAACCGGTTTTCAACCGCTTGATTGTTTTGACGAATCGTTCATCCAGGCTGCTTACTTTTACATAACCAAGATCGCCATTGGGTTGTTCCGGAGTTGACTTTTCGTCAAAGTAGTACTTGCGTATAATCTCATTTAAATCTTTGGCTTGTCTTATCTCTTTGAATATGGCGTTATCACGTTGTTCCATCAGCAAATGGATGATATGCACTTCGTCTTCCGAGCGTTTGAATTCGTCAACATGATCGTCGTAATAATCCTCTATTTCCTTTTCCGAAATCCGGTAATCACGATCCAATTTTCGGGTAAGATATTTTTGAATGTACAATGATTTTTCGTACTCGTGGAGCAGGTGTTTTTCCTTATCCGAAAGTGTCATGCCTTCGGCCACCGCTGTTTGGTAGAGGACTTCATCCTCTACCCAGCGGGAAATTATGGTACTTTTTAACGCAAAGGCCGTTTCTTCATCCAAACCCGGAGGAACGCTGTATTGCAGATGTTTATTCAACAGATACTGATCGTTCACCTGGGCTACAAACTCCCTGGGTATTTCTTTTTCCTGCTTGCATTGCACCAGAAAGATAAGCACCACCAACAAGCAAATAATTTTGCAGCTCATTTGTTTACCGTACATATTTCTCTTCCGAAAATGTCCAATTCGGCGGGACTGCGCCCTCAAATTTATCTCGATTTTCGAGGGTATCCTCAAATTGACATCACCAGTTCTTCGTTAATGGTAGCGGGATATCGCTCCTTCAACTCTTTTTCCCATTCTTCTGTACGAGCTTTAAGGCGTTCTCTGCGAAGTTTAGACTGTACACGCGGCAAGGCCTGTTTGAAATCCATATATTCCTTTTCCATCTTCTTTCCTGTTTTGATTACAGCCCAACCGTTACGATAACGAACCGGCCCGCCGATGGCATTTTCACCTATTTTAAAAGCCTCACGGGAAACGCTGCCGCGCTGCGTGCGTACTTTATAGCCTAAAAATCCTTTTTTCTTTTTATAAGTTTTGTCCTCTGTGTATTTGGCGGCTAATTGTTCAAAATTACGGCCTGCCTTGGCCCAATTATAAATCTTCTTGGCCAGTTTTTCATCTTTAACAAAGATTTCCCAGATCTGTATTTTGGGCGGATGCGTGAATTCTTCTTTATTTTGCTCATAGTAATTTTTTATATCTTCATCCGTCGGTTCTATCTTATCATCTATTTCTCTTTGTTTTAACACGCTCAGCATACGGCGTTCTTTAATTATATCCAGTTGTTTCTGAATATCCTCTTCCTGCCCAAGCCCCATTTCTCTTGCTTTGGCCACCATAAAATCTTTCAGATTAATGTTTTCAACGTCAGGCGCCAACCGGACATATTCAATTAAAGCGGGGCGCAGACGGCTGAAGCTATCTTTATATTCTTCCAGCAAATCTTCCAGAGTATATTGTCCGCCGTTCCAGGTGGCCAAAAGGGTATTTCTTTCTTCCTGGGTAATATCTTCCGGATTGAGAAGACGTTTTCTGGTTTTTTCTTTTAATTTAGCGGTTAAATCTTTAAGATTGTCTCTGAGTAGTTTGTAATCGTATTCTTTTTTTATCTGACTGCGTAAAGTATCCCATCGTGCGCGGCCTTCATCCTGCCGGGCAAAATAGAGTTTACGTTTAATATTAAAGGACTCTTTTTCGAAGTTATCTTCCGAAAACTTGGGATTTTCACGCCGATCTTCCACCTTTATCACATGGAAACCGTACGAAGTTTCCACCGGTTCGGAAATCTCTCCCGGCTGCATGGCAAAGGCGGCTTCCTGAAATTCCGGCACCATGCGTCCCCAGGTAAAATAACCCAGATCGCCGTTATTACGTTTAGCCGAGGGATCATCGGAATATTTTTTTACCAATGCGGTAAAATCCTCACCGGCCCGCGCCTTTTGGGCAATTTCAGCGGCCAGTTTAGCGGCCTCGTCTTTACTTCGTTTGGCCCGACTTCCACGGGCGCCGGCATAGGCGATAAGGATGTGGCTGGCTTTGACTTCTTCTTTTTGTTTTTCGAAGGCCTGGCGAATAGCTTCATCCGAAACCATTTTATCCACGATCATCTTTTCGTAAAATTTGTTCATCAGCATTTTTTCGTTCTGCCGGCGCACTTCCAAAAGCACCACATCATCCTCATCCAACCCAAGATCGTAGGCCGCAGCCAGGCGTCTTTTGGTATCGATCATTCTGTTGAGTGCATTAAATTTTGCCGCCGAATCCACATCCGTATAGGAGGTTTTGTTAGGAAAACGCTTGGCCAGTTCCTGTTTAAATTCGTCAACCGTAATTTTTTGATTGCCGACTTTAGCCACCGTATCCTCGGACAGGCCGCATCCGCTCAAATACAAAGCCAATAAAGTGGGTATAACTAAGGATAAAACTTTTCGCATTTCTGCCTCCGTCCTCAATTCGTAAAGGTATTTTTCTTGGCGTAATTAATTTACTATATTATCGATTAGCCCAAATTAAACGAGTACATATTCGGTTAGTTAAGATGCTTTCAGGTACTTTAATTTATCAATATGTTATTTAAGTCCCGCACTTGTTGGGAAATATGATTTTATTTTAGTCCGTATTTTATCTTACTTTATTTTTACAAACTTAAAAATTACTCATTTTCTATAATGTATGCCAATATTTTTTCGGCAAAGGATAAACGCTCGGCACGGGTTTCCCCTTTTAATCGAAATTCCACCCCCAAATGTTTCTGGTTTAAAAAGCGCACCTCGCTCAGTTTTTGATGCATCATCGTAGGAATGCTTTTCTTAAAAAACTGATCGTCATCCTGGGCCTTTTCGCTGAATATCAGCTTTAAGCGATCTTCTTTAAGTATGACGCGCTCGGCGTATAAGCGGCTGGCCAGTATTTTAATTTCTATGGCTGCCAGAAAATCATCGACTTCTTCGGGCAGTTGACCAAAACGATCCTGCAATTCCTCACGCATCTCTTTAATCTGTTCCGGACGGGAGAAATTTACTAAACGATGATAAACGGTAATTCGTTCCAATTCGCTGGGCAGATAGGAATCGGGAATCAACAGATCAAAATCCACATCCAGTTTAGGATCCGTATATGGTTTATGTTCTCCGTTAGTCGCTTCTTCTGCAAGCAGCAGGTCTTCCCGGCCTTTTTTCAACTCATTCACAGCTTCGTCCAGAATTTTGCAGTACAGGTCAAAGCCGACGCTTTGCACAAAACCGCTCTGTTCCTTGCCCAAAAGATTGCCTGCGCCGCGGATTTCCAGATCGCGCAGCGCTACCTTGTAACCGGAGCCCAAATCCGTAAAATCCTGAATGGCATGCAGGCGTTTGCGGGCTGTAGCGCTCAGTTTATCGATGGGCGGGACGATCAAATATGCATAGGCCTGCTGGGCCGATCGCCCCACCCGGCCGCGCAATTGATACAACTGGGAAAGCCCGAATTTATCGGCCCGGTTAATGATAATGGTATTTACATTGGGGATATCCAGTCCGTTTTCGATAATCATAGTGGCCAGCAGGATATCGTATTTTTTATTCATAAAATCAAGCATAACCTTTTCCAGTTGTCGTTCCGGCAATTGTCCGTGCCCCACGGCAATGCGCGCCTGAGGAACGATTTGCTGCAACGATTCCTTCACCGCCAAAATGGTTTCCACCCTGTTGTGCACAAAATACACTTGTCCGCCTCGTTCCAGTTCACGCCGGATAACGTAATGCAGCTTATCATCGTCCCAGTGCATAATTTCCGTATGCACCGGCAGACGGTTGCGAGGCGGCGTATCGATATTGGACAGATCGCGGGCGCCCATTAGGGCCATGTGCAGCGTTCGGGGAATCGGAGTGGCCGTCATTGAAAGGATATCCACCGAGAGACGGTATTTTTTTAATTTTTCTTTTTGTTTAACCCCAAAACGCTGCTCCTCGTCCACAACCAGCAGCCCCAAATCCTTAAACCGTACATCCTCGGAGAGCAGCCGGTGCGTGCCGATGATGATATCAATTTGCCCGGAAGCCAGTTTTTCCAGTATTTGCCGCTGTTCTTTGGCGCTGCGAAAGCGGTTGATCATTTCCACTTCCAATGGGAATTCGCGCATACGTTCCTTAAAAGTTTGGTAATGCTGGAAGGCCAAAATGGTTGTAGGCACCAGCACGGCGGCCTGTTTGCCGTTCATCACCGCCTTAAAACAGGCCCGGATGGCCACCTCGGTTTTGCCGAACCCCACATCGCCGCACAGCAGACGGTCCATAGGCTGATCACTCTGCATATCCCGTTTTACTTCCAGAATCGATTTGAGCTGATCTTCTGTTTCTTCGAACATAAAAGAAGCTTCCAGCTCTCTCTGCCAGTGGTTATCCTCTTCGAAGGCATGTCCGCCCATCGCTTTACGACCGGCATAAATACGGATCAGCTCGGCGGCGACTTTTTTTATGGATTCTTTGGTTTTCTTTTTGGTACGTTCCCATTCGCTGCCGCCCAATCGGGTCAGTTTTGGACGAACGCCTTCTTCGGTGCTGTATTTTTGTACACGATTGAGTCGATCGACGGTGACAAAGAGATGATCGCCGTCGGCATAAGCAATTTTTAAACATTCCTTTTTAACATCGCCAAATTCCAGCGTTTCCATCCCCAAATATTGTCCGATGCCGTAATCCACGTGCACCACATAATCATACAGGTTTAAACTGCTTAGTTGGCGCAGATAAGCGCTGCTTTTGAATCGCTTATAGGTTCGACGGCGTTTAAAACGGTTAAAGATTTCATGGTCGGTGAGGATTTCCAGGTTCAGATCATCGGAGCGGAATCCATTGTGCAGCGTCCCAGCCAGACATTTGCCGTTAAACGGGATTTCTTCTTCATCAATGATTTCCTGCAGACGATCGGCCTGGCTCTGGTTGACCGCCTGAATATAGAGCTGAGGATGGCTTTGCCCGGCGCTGCGCTGACGCAGATATTCCAGAAAACGTTTCATACTGCCGCCAAAGTCGGGATGGGGTTTAATTCCGAAATGAACGTTTGCAACATCAGGCGCGGTAACCAGATCGCTTTCCACAAGGTGCTTCGTTTCCAGAAATGCCTGCAATTTTTCCGGCTGAAAATACTTTGATTGCGGAGGCGCTATTTCGGTATCCTGATTACGCAATGCGTTGTAACGGTTCTCCGCCGTACGGAAAAAATCTTCCGCTTTTTGGTGCAAGAGCTGGCTGTCTTCGCAAAAAAGGATGGTTGTTTCGGGTACAATCTGATCGATAAAAGCCCGCTCTTCAGTATTTTCCAGGTTGGGCAGGATGGTCGCTTCTTCCAGTTGTCGGACAGACCGTTGACTCAACACATCGAAATTGCGGATGGATTCCACTTCATCGCCAAAAAACTCAATGCGGAAAGGATCGGCTGCGTTCCAGGTAAACACGTCAATCAGTCCGCCCCGCACGCTGAATTGCCCCACCTGTTCCACATTGTCGGCCCGTTCAAAACCGATACGCGCCAGCCGATTTACCAGTTCTTCGAAAGGAATCTGCATCCCCCGTTTTATGTAAACCTGTTCGTCCAGAAAATTTTCCCGGGGCGGGAAGGATTCCATCAATCCCTCCGGTGTGGCCACAATAATCCAATGATCGCTTTCCATGGTGGTTTGAAGGGTTTCCATACGCAGGCTCAACAGGCTGGGATTGGGTTCGCCGGTGTTATACGGTTCGAATTCCAGGGCCGGTAAAAAGGCTATCGGCAATTCGGTTTTAATCAGTTCCAGATCATCCCGCATCCGTTCGGCGGAATCCTGATCGGCCGCAATATAGAGCAAGGGCCGTTTATCCTGTTCAGAGAGGAACAAAGCCAAAAAAGAACGGAATGAACCGTTCAAACCGCTTAAATGGACACGGCGCGTTTGTTTTAATTTTTCGCTTAGGAGGTTGAATCCCGGATGGTTAAATATCTTCGTTCGTAAGTTTTGCATTCTTTCGTAATGTTATTGGATAGTTGAATGATTATGCAAGAATGGGTTGAAATATGAAACGGAATTTTTAAAGTACATTTGTTCTGCCGTAAAGAGGCTATGTAAAAATGCAACATCATGACAATAAAGTCATTCCCTATTTGATTCGGAAGCCCTGCTATGCAATATCCTATCCCGCTCGTACGGGGATCGGCATACCCCTTACCCAGCATTAAAAAAAACGGGCCTTAAAGCGGAGGTGCACATTCTTAAACCCGTATCAAATTCCTTAATTGCCCGCTTCGGTTTTCCCTTCATCAATTCGTTTTTTAATGGCTTTCAGCTCCCCGGCATAGCGCCCTTGCGGATATTTTTTCATCAATTCAAGATAATATTTTTCGAATACGTCGTCCCGCCCCAAATAGTGAAAAGATACCGCGCTCAGGAAACCGACCGACTCCAGATCAAAAAATGCGCTGTCCAGCGACGTAATGGACTCGCACAGATTAATTGTTTTGAGATAGTCCTTTCGGTCAAAGGTGATGAAGGCCAGGCCAAACAGGGCTGCGGCTTTGCGCTGGTTATCCTTTGCATTTTCCAGCAATTCCTCAAAGATTGCTTCACTTTCCTTTGTTTCGCCTGCGTAGTAGTAAATCATTCCTTTATAAAAAAGAATGGACAGCCAAAAATCCATATCGTTTTGCAGGAAGTAACTTTCCACTTCATTAAAAGCCTGCAACGCCTGCGGATAGTCCTGTTTTCTGAAATAGAGTTTGCCCAGCTCATAAAAAATGGTTTGTTGTTTAGCCGAATCCCGGTCCAGGGTCAGCGAGGCCTGCAAGGCGCTTTCGGCCTCATCCTGCTCGTTCAACGCCAGATGCGCATATCCTTTGATCCGGAACAGGTCTTCTTTATTCGGGTACTCATCATTAAAATGGAACACATTGTCGATGGCTTCGAGCGTGCGCCGATAATCCTTTAAACGATAGAAGGTCCAGCTCAGTTCAGCCCAGACAGCCGCCCGTTCCGCATCTTCTTTAATTTCTTTAAGCGCTTCCAAAAAGGTCTGAGCCGCTTTCCGGTACTCTTTTTGTTCATAAAGCCGTTGCGCTTTTTCCACCAATGCCGTTTTATTTTTCATATCAATCAACCGTACAAATTATTGGATAAAATTCCGTTCCCGTTATTTGAAAACGGCCTAAGTTTAGGGTTTTAACAGGGAAATGGCAAGTTTTAATAAACGGCATATCTTTTTTCTCAATTTATATTTTAGTATATTTAGTAAAGGCATTCAGTATTTCTTGAAAAATTTTAAACACCGGATATTTATTTGCCTTTTGCTTTTTTTAAAAAATAAGTTAATAACTCCAATCTAATTATAATAAGGACTTTCTTAAATTTGGATTTTATCAACAGTTTCAAACATAAGGTAAGTGAGCTATACCCGGGTAAATTGGACTGGCAATTGGTTGGAGTTTTAGTTAATGACCAACGTGTTTTCACTTTGTCGTATGATTCAAAAATCCTGTCTGGTTTATTCGAAATTTTCTGTGAACCGATAGTCCGGGAAATCGCTAAACAATATGATTTAAATATAGAAAAATCTAAACAAAATCAGTATCCGGATTTCACTCTTTTAAAAAATAAAGAAGACCGAAATAAAATTGCTATCGAGGTAAAATCAACATACAGACAATATAAGAAAGACGGATCACTAAAACCATTTGGTTTTACACTTGGCTCTTACCGTTCTTTTCTACGGGATCCATTAGGCAAGCGAGGTATTCTTTATCCTTATATGGAATATTCGCAACATTGGATTATCGGATTTCTTTATACACGTAACCCGAATTGTAAGAATGTAGAAATAAAGCAGATTATTGATGCTGCTAACCTGGAATCTCCTTTTACAAACATAGAATATTTTGTTCAGGAAAAATATAAAATAGCTGGTTTACGAGCCGGTAGTGGGAATACAACCAATATCGGTTCAATTAAAAGTTGCGAAATTGCTGATTTTCAGGAAGGAAATGGCCCGTTTCAATCCCATGAAGATTTTGAGGCTTATTGGCGTAATTATTAAGTTAAATCTTGACATTCTATAGTTTTTTTTTAATATTTAGGCAGTGTACGAAAGTTTACTAATATAAAATGAATACATTTTTACCACGAAAAATTGATAAAGTACTGGTTCCACCCATAAAATGCCAGGGCATTAAAACCAAACTCATTAATTTCATTGCCGCAAATATACGATGGGATGGGGCCGGTCGATGGATTGAACCCTTTCTGGGTTCAGGAGTCGTTCTCTTTAATATCCGACCTGAACGCGCCCTCGTTTCTGACACCAATAAACACATTATCCGTTTTTATCAGGAAATTCAATCCGGTATTATTGATGAAATAATCGTTAGAGACTATTTACAAGAGCATGGAGTCCGTCTTTTCGAAAAAGGAAAAGATTATTACTATGAAATGCGGTATAATTTTAATCAAAGCCAGGATGATTCATTATTATTTCTTTTTCTGAACAGAGCAAGTTTTAACGGATTAATGCGTTTCAATAGCAAAGGAGAATTTAACGTACCTTTTAATCATAAGCCTGAAAGATTCAGAAAAGGTTACATCACAAAAATCGCAAACCAGATTGGAAACATTCGCAAAATAATAATCGATCATGATTGGAAGTTCGAGGTTGCCGACTGGGAAGAAACAATTTCACTTTCCAATGATAAAGATTTTGTCTATTTAGATCCCCCATACATCGGAAGACATACAGATTATTTTAATAGTTGGAAAGAAGAAGATGCATTAAAGTTAGCAATAAAAACCAAAGCTTTGCCAGCGGGTTTCGCATTATCCATGTGGAAAGAAAATAAATATCGTCAGAATGAACATTTAAAAAATGCCTGGGACGGCCTGGTGATGAAAGAATTCAAGCACTTTTATCATGTAGGACCGACAGAATCACTGCGTAATCATATGACCGAAGTTCTTGCTATTAAACCGGAATATGCGGTTAAAACCGAATTAATGGCATCATAGAAAAAAAGCAGGAACTTTGCACAGCTCCTACTTTTCCTCAAAAGCCAGGTCTATCAACTCATCCACCTCTTTTACGAAATGGAAACGCATTCCGTTAATTGTTTTGCGGGGAATATCTTCCAGATCCTTTTTATTTTTCTCGGGCAGTATAACCGTATCTATCCCGGCCCTTTTGGCGGCAATTACTTTTTCGCGTATTCCGCCCACCGGCAGCACCAACCCGCGCAGGGTTATTTCTCCGGTCATGGCCAGATTGTTTTTCAGACAGCGATTGGTGTAAAGCGAATACAAGGCACAAAACATGGTTATCCCTGCGCTGGGGCCGTCTTTGGGAATGGCTCCCGCCGGTACGTGTATATGGGTATCGAATTTTTCATGAAATTTCTCGTCGATACCAAACCGCTTGGCGTTGGACCTTAAATAACTCAAAGCCGCAGAAGCCGATTCTTTCATCACGTCGCCCAGTTTACCGGTGAGCGAAAGCCCGCCTTTACCAGGCATTCGGGTGGCTTCGATAAAAAGAATATCGCCGCCCACAGGCGTCCAGGCCAAACCGGTAGCCACCCCGGGACGCGAGACCCGCTCGGCCACTTCGGAATAAAAACGGGGCGGGCCGAGGTATTTGGAAACCAGATGAGGGGTTATGCGCCGTTTGCTTCTTTTCCCTTCCACAAACTCCCGGGCTACGCCGCGGATGATATTGGCGATTTCACGTTCCAGATTGCGTACGCCTGCTTCGCGGGTATATTTTTGCACAATGGTCTGTACCGCCGCCCGGGTAAAAACGATTTGATCGTCTTTAATGCCGTGATTCTCCAACTGTTTGGGGATCAGATATTTTTCGGCAATGGCAATTTTTTCTTCTTCGATATAGCCGTTAATTTCGATGATCTCCATACGATCGCGTAAGGCCGGCGGAATGGGGTCGATCACATTGGCGGTAGCAATAAACATCACTTTGGACAAATCGAAGGGAACTTCCAGGTAGTGATCGGCAAAGGAAAAATTCTGTTCCGGGTCAAGCACTTCCAGCAACGCCGATGAAGGATCGCCGCGGAAATCCATGCCCAGTTTATCGATCTCATCCAGCATAATGACCGGATTATTGGAACCCACTTTTTTGATTTCCTGAATAATGCGTCCGGGCAGGGCGCCCACGTAGGTACGGCGGTGCCCCCGAATCTCTGCTTCGTCGCGTACACCGCCCAGAGACATTCGTGAAAATTTACGGTTCAACGCCCGGGCAATAGATCGGCCTAAACTGGTCTTTCCCACACCCGGGGGGCCCACAAAGCAAAGAATCGGTCCCTTCATATCGGATTTAAGCTGGCGAACAGCCAGATATTCCAAAATACGTTTTTTTACCTTTTCCAAACCATAATGGTCTTCGTTCAATATCTGTTCCGCTTTTTTGATATCCAGGCGGTCGCGTGTGCTTTTGGACCAGGGCATTTCCAGCAGCCAATCCATATAGGTGCGCGATACCGTGTATTCACTGGCCATAGGCGACATCCGGGACAGACGGTTCAATTCTTTTTCCGCTACTTCCCGTACATGTTTGGGCATTTTGACCGAGGCCAGTTTCTCCCGCAATTCTTCGATCTCGGTGCCTTCGTCCTCATACTCACCCAATTCCTTTTTAATTGCTTTTAATTGCTCCCGTAAATAGTATTGCCGCTGGGTTTTGTTCAATTCGCCCTGTACATCGCTTTGGATTTTTGAGCCGAGTTCCAGAATCTGCAATTCTTTATTGATCAGATAGTTCACCGACTTTAGCCGTTCGACCACCGAAGCTTGTTCCAGCACTTGCTGCTTTTCGGCCACATTAAAATTGATCTGCGAAGCCACCAGATCAGCCAGTTTGGACGGATCCTCGGTGTTAAGAATCATTAATCTGTGTTCATTGGTCAAATAGGGAGTGTGTTCAACAATTTTCTGGAAAACATTTTTGATGTTATTCACCAGCGCTTCCACTTCCACGCTGGGCTGGTAGTCGTCTTCTATCTGAATAACAGAACCGCGGAAGTAAGGTTCTGTTTGTAAAAGGTTAAGCAGCCGGAAACGGTACATTCCCTGTACAATCAACTGCTCGCTGCCGTCGGGCATTTTAAATTTTTTAAGGATCATGGCGGCCGTACCCCAGGTGTACAAATCTTCCAGAGTGGGGTCTTCCACCCTTCCGTCTTTTTGGGCAACCAGACCGATAACCCGGTCTTCTTCGTCCAAACCTTCCAACAGGTTTAAGGATTTTTGCCGACCCACGGCCAGGGGTATAACCTGATGAGGAAATACCACCGTATTACGCAACGGCATGATTGGCATAGATTCTGCCGCCGGAGCAGATATATTTTGTTTATCGGACACTTTGACGTTCTCCTGCATTTAATTCGATTGGGAATTCATATCTGGCAAAGACCGTACCAAATAATTTAGCGATTGTAAATCAAAAAAGGAACATTATTTTGAATTTATCGCCAATTCCTTTTATATATTTTTTAGATTTGCGCCGCCCATTTTCTTTTGCTATTTTCGTTTTTCTCTAATACGTCATCACGATTTGAGTGTCTAATTGTCATCGATTGTCTAAGAAGAAGGAATGGAGCATGAATCGTCGTTTTAACTTGCCCGAAAATTTGCAACCATTGGAAGATTTAGCATATAATTTATGGTTCAGCTGGAACCCTGAAGCGCGGGATTTATATCGGGATATTGATCTGGATTTATGGCGTCGTGTGGGCCGGAATCCGGTGGCCTTTTTGGCTAAGGTCGATCCCGAAAAGCTGGAAACATTTAATGAAGACGCCGCTTTTGTTGGCCGTCTTCAGCTGGTTTACAAACGATTTCGCGATTATCTGAATGAAAACGATACCCGTTTTAAAAAGGAATATCCCAGCTTAACCAATCAACTGGTTGCCTACTTTTCCGCCGAATATGGCATACACGAGTCCTTGCCCAATTACGCCGGCGGTTTGGGTATTCTGGCCGGCGATCATTGCAAAACGGCCAGCGATCTGGGCCTGCCCTTTGTGGCGGTCGGTTTAATGTACAAACATGCCTATTTTACCCAAAAAATAGATGAAAACGGCAATCAACAGGAAGAATACCGTATTTTAGACCACGATCAGTTGCCGGTTACCCTGGTTAAAGATGAATCCGGAAAGCCGATACTGGTTAGCGTGCCTATTCTGGATCATAACGTTTATATTCAGATCTGGCAGGTGAAAGTGGGCCGGATCTCTCTCTATCTGCTGGATACTTCCGTTGATAAAAATTCCGATGACGATAAGGAAATTATTCATTCCCTGTACGGCGGCACCCGCGATACGCGCATGAAGCAGGAAATTATTTTAGGTATCGGAGGGTTACGGGCATTGCGTAAATTGGGTTTGCAGCCCACCGTATTTCATATGAATGAGGGGCATTCCGCTTTTCTGGGCCTGGAACGCCTTTACGAATTGATGAACGCCGGGCTCAGCTTCCGCATGGCGTTGGAGTTTGTACGCAGCACTACGTTATTTACCACCCACACGCCCATCCCTGCCGGGAACGAGGCCTTCAGTTTCGAAATGATGGAGCGCTATTTCAGCAATTTTTGGCCGGAGCTGGAAATTTCTGACGATTATTTTTTCGATTTGGGCCGGGATGTGAATGTGCATCAGCACGAGAGTTTTTCTTTAACCGTTTTGGCCCTCAATCTTTCCTATATGGCTAACGGAGTCAGCAAACTGCACGGAGAGGTATCGCGCAAAATGTGGTGCAAAGTGTTCCCCGGTATCCCCATCGAGGAGGTGCCCATTGGCCATATTACCAACGGCGTGCATGTGGAATCCTGGCTGCACCGGGAAATGATTGCCCTGTTCGACAAATATCTGGACGAAGACTGGCGGCTGCATATTCATGAACAGCAGTATTGGGATAAGGTAAAAGAGATTCCCGATGAGGTATTTTGGGATACCATGCAAAAAATGAAACGCAGTATGACCGATCATCTGCGTCGTCTGTATGCCGAACGTTTACAGCGCTATCCGGAAACGGCCGAGGCTTTTCCGCCGCCGGATAAAGTGCTGGACGAAAATGTGCTTACCATCGGATTTGCCCGGCGTTTTGCCCCTTACAAGCGGGCTACTCTGATGTTCCGCGATGTGGAACGTCTGAAAAAGATCCTTAACGATCCGGAACGTCCTGTTCAGGTATTGTTTTCCGGGAAGGCACATCCCCATAACGAAGCCGGTAAGGAGCTGATACGCACAATCAATCAATACGCCAAAGAAAAAGAATTTTTGGGCCGGGTCATTTTTATCGAAAATTATTCCATCAATATTTCCCGATCTATGGTATCGGGCGTTGATTTATGGCTGAACAATCCGCGCCGTCCTCTGGAGGCCAGCGGCACCAGCGGACAGAAGGTCCCCATCAACGGCGGAATTAATTTTTCTGTTCTGGACGGATGGTGGCCGGAAGGCTATAACGGAGAAAACGGTTGGACCATCGGGCGCGCCCTGGAATTGCCCGATTCGGATGAGCAGGATCGTGAAGATGCGGAATCCCTGTACACTACGCTGGAATCTGAAATCATTCCCTTGTACTATAATAGAGATAAGGCCGGCATTCCGCACGGGTGGGTTAAAAAGGCCAAGGAATCCCTGCGCTCTCTGCTCACTCCTTTCAGCACCCATACCATGGTATGGAATTATATTCAAAAATATTACGTACCGGGAATGAAGCGTAATATTCTTTACACCGAAAACGATTTTGCCGGTTTATTCCGCTTTTACCGCTGGCAAAACCGTATGCGGCGACATTGGAAAAATCTTTCGCTCAAATATATGAGCGATGACGCCATGTCCGAAGATGTACGGATTCTCAGCGCCGGTGAAAACCGCGAAATCAGCGTTAAAATATGTATGGACGGTTTGAAGCCGGAAGAGCTTAAAGTGGAACTGGTTTTGGAACGCCAGGATTCCATCAAACAGCATGCGGATATGGAAATTCACCCTATGGGTTTAATCGGCAAAGTGGATGACGATGTGTATGAATACCGCGCGCGCGTCACGGCAAAGTCCAATACATCCTATCGCTTCAACTGCCGGGTTATCCCCACCCATCCGGACTTGTTTCATCCTATGGAAACGAGATTGATAAAGTGGTTGGATTAAATTCATTTTGGCATTTGAGATACAGAGATTTATAAGTAATGTTCTGACATCCACAAATATCATTGAACAAACAGGGTATTAACATTTTCACCAGATGAAAATGTTTATTCATGAATCAGATTCAAATGATACCGCCTTTTACTCTGTTTTATTTTCTATCTGTTAAAACTTATACTATACCAGGCTTGAGAATTTTAACAAAATGTCTTAAAAAAAACTTGCCTGTTTACTGAAAAGCCTATCGTCAGGTTGAAATTGCTCCTATATGGCAGTTCCGTATTAATTATTTATTACTTGTAATTTCTTTTGCATATATCTATGTTTTACCAGAATAAGAACAATGCTTGTGTGAAAAGGCAATTATTCAACCTTCTATTCTTCATTTTGGTCATCCAGTGATAAAATTAGTAGGATTGTAAGAACGAAGCGAACTGCAATTTGAATCGGGGTTTGGAAATTACTCTAAGCGGTTTTTTTCCAAGTGATATCCATAGCTTGACTGTGAAATTAAATTTATATAATTCGGATTGTAATAATGGAAAAAAACGGTTTTAAATTGGTAGCTTTAGGAATTATAAAAGTTGCTGCCTTATTAATATTAATTCAATTAATACAGAATTTAGTTTTTATTCCTCTTAAAGCGCTATCATCTAAATTTTGGTCTCAATATGACGGTCGTGGATTAAACGAACCCTGGTTTTTAACTTCTACTTTTGCTATTCTTTTGGTAACTGTATTTACATGCTATGTATTCATCAGGTTTATTGATAAGAAAAACTGGGCATATATTAGATTAGTTTCTAAAAATAGGTTCAAGTATTTCTCTGCTGGAGTTTTGGTGTCTTTCCTCTTAATATCGTTTTTTACGATAGTGATAACCTCGCTCAATGCCGTTGAATTAAATATAGAAATCAAATCGATTTCTAATATTTTTATCTATTTAATCCTTCTTAGTATTGGACTTTTCTCCTTAATTTTAAGTGAAGAGTTGATATTTCGGGGATATGTATTAAAGACATTCGAAAGCCATATTAGCATCTTGAATGCAATTATTTTAACCTCATTTCTTTTTAGTATTTTTCATATTCTAAGACCAAATACATCATTTTTAGGCTTTGTAAATATTTTTTTACTGGGATGTTTTGTCGCAATTATCTGTATTTATTATGATAATCTTTGGCTGCCAATCGGCCTTCATTTTGGTTGGAATTTTTTCTTATGGTTTTTCAATTTCCCTATAAGTGGTCAAAAATATCCTAATCCCATACTTATTTTAAAATATAATGAATATTCTCTATTGAGTGGCTCGAAATTTGGACCAGAAGATTCATTGATGATCACGCCATTTATAATTTTATTTATCTTGTTTTTTTTACTTAAATTAAAAATGGTAAAAACTGATGAAGTGCTAAATTTTTAGAATTTAACGCTTAGCATACGCCTCAATACGGAGGCGGGTACCTGGAGCTCGGATCAATAAGTGAATGTTTTTAAGCCTGCTCATACGGCTTAGACGAAATTCGTCGGATGTTAAAAAGAGGATATTACAATGGTTAGAAATATTACAAACCCGTCATTAATAACCATTGGGATTTTTTTACTCTCTTTAATAGCTTGTGAAAAATCAATTAACGGATTAAAAGTAACCAACAATCTTTTACCGAACGGTAGTTTTGAATTAAACAACAAACCAACATTGTATGGATGGCGTTTTGGAAATAAACGCGCTGCAGAGTTGGTCAATCAAGCGGTGCCTCACGGTGGCAACTGGGCCTTAAAACTTACTTCGGACTGGGCGCCAACAACTGCATTCGTATATACTTCTATTCCAAATATTAATTCTGGTGATATCCTTAAATTATCGGCATACGTCCGTGGAATGGGTCGTTTTCACGGAATGGGTATAATACGCTTGGCTGTAGGGCAAAATATAAATTCCTATAATATGAAAGAAGCATCGTCCAGTGATACGGTTTGGACTCAAATATCGGTAACAGACACGGTGAATATGGGCATGAACGATACATTATGGGTAATTCTCTCTTCTCCCATTACAGAGGTGATTCCTTTCCAGCAGTTATTTGATCTTGTAAAGTTAGAGAAAGTTGTAAAATAAACTAATGTCCGCTGTAACGGGTAGAAAAGCGTTTCACCTGTAAAATCATGCAAGGCTTAAAAAAACCGATTTGATATGCAATGGTTTTACAATACATGAAAAATACAGTTTAATTGTTCATTTTGCAGTTACGGATTTAAAGGAAACAGGTGAAACCAATCCGTTGCTTCAGTCTTATTTGTATTTAAAAGAGGAGGTGAAACACATGTAAATATTTGATAATAAGTTCGATGGTCTAATTAGGCATTCGGAGTTATTGTTCATGCAATAGATTCGAATAGCTCTTCATATTCAATTTTAACTAATTTGGAATGAGATTTAGTTAATTATACGAAGGAATGTTTCGTGAGCATAAAAGACTTTAATATCTCTACTGATAAAATATTATCCTTATCCGCTATTGTAATTGCCATTGTGTCAATTTCTGTTGCTGTTTGGGAAGGTTTGGAGACAAGAAAACATAATCGGTTATCTGTGAGGCCTAAACTGGAAATTTATTACAGTACCAACAAAAGTAAATTCGGTTATGTGGTGGTAAATAACGGTTTGGGACCCGCTGTGATAACCGGAAAGAAAATATTTATTGATGGGAAGGAAATTACTTATACCGGATTTTCAGGCTATGATGATTTCCTGGAAAAATTGGGTTTGGCAGACAGATATGCCGCACACGGAGTGATAACCCCTGGATTCACAATAAAAGCGGGTAAAAGTGAAAATATAATCCTTTTTGATTTGTATGAATCAGATGAGGCTGAAACTTTATTACCAGAAATTTATAGAAGAGTAGCTATTGAGATCGAGTATAAATCGATGTATGACGAGATATTTACATGTAGAATACCCAGCAATAATTAGCATTGTTCATCTAACCGCGATCAATTTTTTGTGGTATTGACAGAGGAAGAGGATTTAAGGAAAGTCCATGGGATAGAGTTTGAGAGATATTCTCAATAAGTTGCGCTATGTTTTATAAATAACCGTTGTGAATAAAAGCTGCCTACTTTACATGTAATCGACCAGCCTCCGATGGTAGTAAGCGGCACCGATTAGACATCTGTCTTACAAAACTTAAAATCATATGAAAAACTATTATTCTAAAAATTTATCCGCAGAACGTTTGCATCTTTGTTACAAAATTAGCTCCGATAGAATAAAACAATATCAAGAGGAAGAAATCCGGACTGTTTTAGACAGGACTAATCCCAATGATTTTGTGTTAGATCTTGGATGCGGGTATGGACGCGTTTTTAAGCATCTGCTAAAAAAAACGCAAAATGTCTATGGTGTGGATATATCCTTTGATAATCTTTACTACGCCCGTAATGAATATTTGGAATCTGCGTCTCATAATTTAATTCAGATGAATGCAGTGAAGCTTGGTTTTTTATCCGATACTTTTGATTTAGTATTCTGCATTCAAAATGGAATTTCCGCATTTAAAGAAGAACCAAAGGCTTTGATTACAGAATCAATCCGGGTAACAAAACCGGGCGGCAGAGTATTGTTTTCAAGCTATTCATCAAAAATATGGGCCGCAAGATTGGAATGGTTTCAAGCTCAAGCAGAATATGGCCTTTTGGGTGAAATAGATTATAACTTGACGGGAAATGGCGTAATCATTTGTAAAGACGGTTTTAAAGCAACTACTTTTAATGCTTCTGATTTTGAACAATTAACACAGATATTTGATAAAGAAGTGAAAATAT
>DRQG01000117.1 GCA_011369465.1 Caldithrix abyssi | reverse complement strand
TTTATAAACACAAACAGACGTTTGCTTATGAACATTACCTACCGGCATAAATGGTTTTTTTTAATCTGGTTTATCCTTTGTTTCGGGTCTATTTCCGATAAAATATATGCCGTTCCCCAAAAAATTAATGTTCCGGGATATGAGGAAAAAGGGCTTCCGCTTATCCGCAATTACCTTCCCAATGAATATGGCGCAGATGACCAGAACTGGGCCATCATCCAGGATAAAAGGGGTATTATGTATTTCGGCAACAATTACGGCGTGCTGGAATACGATGGCGCATCCTGGCGTCTGATCCCGATACCCAACGAGGTGGTCCGTTCTTTGGCCATAGATTCAGACGGTTGCATTTATGTGGGCGGTCATAACGAAATCGGTTATTTGCAGCCGGATTCGTTAGGGCGTTTGGTGTATCATTCATGGGTACAACAGATTCCCGAAACAGAGCGTCAATTCGGGCATGTCTGGAAAGCGCTGGTACATGATAACCAAATTTACTTTCAGAGTTATTCGCATATTTTCCGCATCAGGATTCATTTACAGGAAAACGGCGCTCCCCGAATATCATCGATTAAAATCTGGCGACCGGAAACCAATTTTCACCTTAGTTTTCTGGTTAACGGGCGTTATTACGTTATGCAACAGAATCGCGGGTTGTTCAGCATAGAAGGAGACAGGCTGCAATTGGTGCCGGACGGTGACCGTCTTAACCGGAGTACGGTTTTTTTAATGCAGCCCTGGTCTGTTAAAACGAATCCCGACAAAGCAACGGGAAACGAACTTATTTTGGTCTATGTTAAGCCATCCGGATTTTTTCTTTATGACGGAAAGACCTTCACCCCTTTTAAAACAGAAACCGATGTCTATCTAAAGAAAAATATTCTATACATGAACAGCACCTTTTTGCCCGATGGTACTCTGGCCCTCGGAACAATTCACGGCGGTTTGCTGCTGATGAACCGGAATGGAAAAATCATCCGGATTATCGACCAGCAGGCCGGGCTGGCCGATCCCACGGTTTATGCTGCTTATCCGGACAAAAACGGCGCCCTTTGGCTGGCTCTGCAAAATGGGATTGCCCGTATCAACTACAATCTGCCTTTCACCCTGTTCGATGAGCGATTGGGAATTGATAGCGAAGTGAACTCTATTATCCGTTTTAAGGGGCGTTTATATTGCGCTACCATTCGCGGCCTGCGTGTTTTGGCACCGGCGATGAAACCGGGGGGAGCGCCGCGCTTCAAAAAAATTCCGGGTATAGATTTGCAAAGTTGGTCTTTGCTAAAAGCCAAAAAACTGCTCCTGGCCGCTTCCACGGATGGTGTAGCAGAGGTTCGTAACGAACGGGCCAATCTGGTTTCCACATCCTGGCATAATGCTCTTTCCCTGTTTCAGTCTAAGCGAGACAGTAATACCGTTTATGTAGGACTGTTAGACGGGCTGGCTATGCTTAAGTTCCGCAAAAGTTTCTGGCAGGACGGCGGACGCATTGCCGGTATAAGCGAAGATGTACGCTACATTACAGAAGACCACAGCGGAAATCTCTGGCTCGGCACCATGTTGCAAAAGGTAATTAAATTAACCCCACAACCGGGCGGAAGTTTCCGCATTAATCGCTATGATTTGGGTGGTCAGATCAAAAACGCCTACAGCCTGTTTAATATCAGTAACCGTATTATTGCAGCCACGCAAAAAGGGTTTATGCGCTACAATCCTCAAAGTGACCGATTCATGCCGGATGCCAAGTTTCCGATACATTATCGTGACAATATCCGCCGCTTTTTCCAGGCGGCAACGGATAATGAAAAACGTATCTGGATTCAGGAAGAAACCATGGACCGCTCCCGCATATATCTTCTGAAAAACGGCATGTTAAAACCACTGCCGCTGCTGCAGCTTGCGGGGGACCGTAAACTGGGACGCAGAATCTACCATGATACCTTACAGCCGGATGTATTCTGGTTTGGCGGTTCGAAAAAGTTAGTGCGATTTATCTACTCACCACGTGATTCTACCCCAGAGCCTGCAAAAAATATCGTATTATTACGAAAAATTACCCTGAACAACGATTCATTACTTTTTGGCGGGACAGGCAAACCACAAACGATAAATGCACTGCCTTTCAAATCCAATACACTTACTTTTGAATTTGCCCTGCCCGGTGCAGTCGGTGAAGCGGAGGTACGTTATCAGTATCTTTTGGAGGGATTTAACACGGGATGGTCTGCATGGACCTCCCGAAATATCAAAACGTTTGAGCAGCTTCCGCCCGGAAGCTATATTTTCAGGGTACGTGCCCGCGATGGTTCCGGTCGGGTCAGCCGACCCGTTTCTTTTTCTTTTCAGATAAATCCCCCTTGGTACCAGGCCTGGTGGGCATATACACTGTACCTGCTGCTGTTAATTCTCATCATTTATACAACCTTGCGTAGCCGCTTACTCTTTCTGGAGCGGAAAGCGAAAAAGCTGGAAACCCTTGTTGCTGAACGAACGCAGAAAATCCGTGAACAAGCGGAAAAGCTGAAGGAAATGGATCGCTTAAAATCACGCTTTTTCGCTAACATTACCCACGAATTCCGCACACCGCTCACTTTGATTATGGGACAGGTCGAAAGCGTTCTGAAATCGGGTATAGCAGAGGGTGAACAAGCCAAACTTAAAATGGCCTCCCGCAATACCCGCCGTTTGCAGCAGTTGATCAATCAATTACTTGATCTATCCAAAATAGAGGTACAAAGCCTTAAGCTGAAACGCGCTCCTCACGAACTGGTGCGCTTTCTTCGGGGAATGGTCTTTTCTTTTGAATCATTGGCCAAACAAAAAATGATCCGACTCAATTTTTACAGCGAGCCGGAAAATATCATTCTCGAATTTGATTCCGAGAAAATGGAAGAGGTGTTCGAAAATCTGCTGTTCAACGCTTTAAAATTCACACCGCCTGGTGGAGCGGTATCCGTGACCATTCAAATAGCAGAAAGGGAGAAAGAAGAGTTAAACAATCCCGCCGGTAAATGGGCAGTCATCCACGTAAAAGATACCGGAACCGGCATTGCCGCTGATAAGCTGCCCCATATCTTTGACCGTTTTTATCAGGCGGACAGTTCAAAAACCCGCGCTTATGAAGGTACCGGTTTGGGCCTTGCTCTGGTAAAGGAACTGGTGGAGCTACATCAGGGACGAGTTACCGTTAAAAGCGAACCCGGCCTTGGCACAGATTTCACCGTCCTGCTACCCCTTTCCGAACGGCAGGAACCCATACAAAAGGCCGATACTGAGGATTATCAGCCAAAGGGAATTACCGTTTTGTCGAATGGAACAGAACAAAGGCAAGAGCTGTCCGGAGAACGAAACACAGAGAAACAAACGGAAATGGTATTGATTATAGAAGACAACAGCGATATGCGGGCATATCTGCGTCAAAATCTGGAAAGCAGATTCCGCATCCGGGAAGCTGAAAACGGGAAGAGGGGGCTGCAGCGGGCGATGGAGATTATGCCCGATCTGATTATTTCCGATGTAATGATGCCCGAAATGGACGGTTTCGAGCTGGTTTCAAAGTTAAAAAAGGATGAAAAAACCAGTCATATTCCCGTTATTCTGCTCACGGCCCGCGCTTCAATTGATGATAAAATCGACGGTATCGAATCCGGCGCCGACGCCTATTTGAGCAAACCGTTCAATCAGCAGGAACTATTGGCCCGGGCCAACAATCTGATCCGTACGAGGCGTCAATTACGGGAGCGATTCAGCAAAGCAACCGTAATCAAACCCTCGGAAATCAGTGCGGTTTCTGCAGACCAGGCTTTTCTTGAAAAGGTAATTAACATTATCGAAACCCATATCGGCGACGAATCGTTTAGCGTGGATATCCTCGCCGCCGAAGCCGCTTTTAGCACCACTCACCTCAACCGCAAACTACGGGCACTCATCGACCAGTCCGCCGGGCAACTCATCCGCTCCATGCGACTGCAACGCGCTGCCGATTTATTGTTGCAAAAGGCCGGTAATGTGGCCGAGATTGCCATGCAGGTTGGTTTTTCGGATCAATCAAGTTTTACACGCAGTTTTAAGAAACAATTCGGTTGCCCGCCCGGAGCCTACCATAAAAGGTCATAAATCGTTGGCATTTTACAAATGTTTGATTTTGCATAACTATTGAGCGGTTTTGCAAAGACTACCCGGTCAAGACACCGTATATTTTATTCAAACATTGTAGTTTTATTTAAGCGAGGGGAAAAAAATGAGAAATTTATTCAACCTTATTTTAATCTCATTATTTTATCTTGGACAGGGATATCTTTTCGCTCAGCCCGTAAATGAAGTTATTTATATCGGACCGGGCGGCGCAGAAGGAATTTCGGATAACGGTAAAATAGTTGTCGGAAGTTTTGGCGATAAAGGTTACTACTGGACTTATGGAACAGGACGGGTGGAACTGGGCTGGTGTCATCCTTATGATGTTACCAATGATACCATGATCGTTGGAGATTTTTTAGATCCCACGGTTACAACACCTGAAGGCGACACCTGTTTTGTAGCCGGTTACTGGAAGGACGGACAGTGGCATAACATCGGTTCTTTGCTGGCAGAGCCCTTCCATCCCGATTGGTACACAGATGCCTTTGGTGTGTCTTCCGATGGCAGCACCATTGTGGGTATGCAATGGTGGGATTATTCCCATGTGGAAGCCTACAAATGGACACAGGCCGACAGTTTTACAATGCTCGGCATGAACGGCGGGCAGGGCAGCAAAGCTTTAGGTGTAAACGCCGACGGTTCTATCGTTGTGGGCTGGGACGAGAACAGCAATTTTGAGCGCAGGGCTGTGATGTGGAACCCGGATTCTTTCTATTTGGGTACGCTGGCCAATCCTCCGTCAGAGCTGGGCGAGGCCCATGATATAAGCCCGAACGGTTTGTATATCGTTGGCGGTTCAGACGGCCGTGCTTTTGTCTGGACCGAAACCGGCGGTATGGTCGATCTTAATCCCACGGGTAATCAAAACGATTATGCCGATGATGTATCCGATAACAAAGTCATTGTAGGAACTTACGAAACCAGCACGATCCATAATGACGGTTTTGTATATACTGACGAAAACGGTTTCGAACTTATTGAAGATTTTTTCGCCCGCAATAATGTCACATATGGTAATCCGGATTGGGCATATTTCGATTATTGCCAGGCTATTTCGCGGGACGGCACGGTTATAGCCGGCAGCGGATATCGGACCACGACGGAGGCGGCTTATGAGTCATGGGTTGTTTATCTGGATACGCCTTCCGAGCTGCCATCGGAATCTGCCGTTGCTACCGATTTTAAATTGGAACAGAATTATCCCAATCCTTTCAATCCTTCCACAACCATCGCCTTTAGCTTGCCGGTTGCCGCACCGGTTAAATTGGTTGTATACGATCTGCAGGGACGCAAAGTGCGTACGCTGCTGAATGAGAGCTTGCCGGCGGGCGCGCAGCAAGTGAAATGGGACGCCAATGATGACTTCGGCCGGCCGGTGGCCTCGGGCGTGTACCTGTATACTTTAGATTCGGAAAACTTCAGCCAAACCAAAAAGATGCTTTTGGTGCGATAAATTTGGGTATGAATACGAGAAGTCAAGTATTTCAGACAATATCCGGATCCGAGAAAATTTGATATTCAGAATATAAATGTACTTGTTCGTTCTTTAAAACTTTAAACGCCCCTTAATCCTCTCACTGATACGATCAGTGAGAGGATTAAGCAGGCAACAATCCCCTCGAATCAGTTCCATTTTGCTTAAAATGGAATTATCTTTGCAATATCTGAGCCCGCTTTATTAAGTTTTTATTTTCCCCCCTAAATCAATTTTTTGTTCATTTGATAGAGCGCCGTGGATAATCACAGTTACGAAACCCCTATCATAAAAACTTCATAAAAAAGAAACTGTAATTGGTGCCAATGTTTTTCAACAAATTTTATTACCGGTACCGTTCCGAATATCAATAATGGACCTACGCTTTTTTGGCAAAGGCAAGAATACCTCTTGCATCCATTTTATAAAATACATAAGTTGTTACATAAATTGTGCCAATTTAATATTACGTTCAATCTCAGCGCTGTGCATTTACCAGAGAAAAGGAAACGATGATTCATCTTCAACAGAATTTACGACTGGAACAACGGCTGACGCCTCAGCAAATTCTTCTGTCCACTCTGCTGCAATTACCCCTGCTCAGTTTGGAGCAGAAGATTAAAAGCGAACTGGAACAGAACCCCGTACTGGAAGAGGGTGAAGAGGAAGAAGAAGTAAATACGGAAGAATTAACCAGCGACGACCAGGAAGGCGATGAACAGGTTGAAGAAGAGCTGAAACTGATCGAAGAGAACGAACAAAATAACGATGACTACGACAAAGAAGAACTCCAACAGGCCCAGGAAGATACGGACCTGGAAAACCTGCTTAATGATGATGAGGCTTTCGAAATACGCGTTCCGCGCGACCGTAACCAGGAAGATTACGAACGCCCCGAAGTACACGTATCCACCCTGCCCGAACATCTTCTGGATCAATTACATATTTTATCCTTAAATGAAAAAGAACGCGCTATCGGGGAGTATTTAATCTGGAGTATCCGCGATGACGGGTATCTCGATCAATCGGTAACGCTGGAAAATGTTGCTGCCATGTTCGACACGACCCCCGAAAAAGTGGAGAGCGTTTTAAAAAAGATACAACGACTGGATCCTACCGGCGTGGGCAGCCGCAACCTGCGCGAGTGCCTGATGGTACAACTGGAAGAGCAAGGCAAGCAGGATACCATTGCCTATGCCATTTTGCGCGATCATTTTGAAGAATTTAAAAACAAACGTTACGAAAAAATAATGGATGAGCTGGGAATCGACAAAGATACCCTGAAAGAAAATATTGATATTATATTAAAGCTGAATCCCAAGCCGGGCGAAGAGCAATTCGAATTACGCAACAATTACATCGTACCGGATTTCATTGTGGAAAAAGTGGACGACAAATTCGTTGTATCTTTAAACGACTGGAACATTCCCCCGCTGCGCATCAGCAATACCTATAAAAAGATGCTGCTGGATAAGAAAAACACCGATAAAGATACCCGACAATATATTCGTAAAAAGGTCGAATCGGCCCGCTGGTTTATTTCATCCATTTATCAGCGCAAATTCACCATGCTTAAAGTAATGGAAGCGATTATTGAAAAGCAGAGGGATTTCTTTGAAAAAGGACCGGAACACATCAAACCGCTTATCATGCGCGAAATAGCCGAGATGATCGGGATGGATATTTCCACGGTAAGCCGTGTGGTAAACGGTAAATATGTGCAAACCGATTACGGCGTTTTTGAATTGAAATACTTTTTTAACGAACGCATCGAGAATGAAGACGGAGAAGAAATTTCCACCCGCAAAATCAAGAACCGGATCAAGGAACTGGTGGAAGCCGAAGACCCGCATAAACCGTTAAGCGATGAAAAAATTTCTCAAATTTTAAAAAGCGAAGGCTTCCCTATTGCCCGGCGTACGGTAGCCAAATACCGCGAGCAACTGAAAATTCCGGTTGCCAGATTGAGAAGAGGCATTTAGAAAGGCACGCAGAACAGATGAATATCTAAATTGTTGACGCTTTCAAGGCTAAAGTAAACTTTCTTACAAACAATCCGGAAATTCAATAATTCATTAATTCGATAATTCAATCATCATTACAATAAACAACAGGTTTCAGAATGAATCATACACAAAGTTCAACCATTCACGCTACAACTATTATCGGCATTCGGCATAACGGCCAGGTGGCCATAGCCGGCGACGGGCAGGTAACCATGGGCAACACCATTATGAAACATTCGGCAGTTAAACTACGTCGATTGTACAACAACCGAATTATTGCGGGATTTGCCGGCGCTGCCGCAGACGCCTTTACCTTATTCGAGCGCTTTGAGGAAAAACTGGAACGCTATTCCGGAAACCTGCCCAAGTCATCCGTGGAACTGGCCAAAGACTGGCGTTCGGATCGCTACTTACGCCGTCTGGAAGCCCTGCTGGTGGTGATGGACAAAGAAAATGTTTTTATCATCTCGGGCACAGGCGATATCATTGAACCGGATGACGGCATTGCCGCGATCGGATCGGGCGGACCGTATGCGCTGGCCGCAGCACGCAGTCTGATCAAGTATTCCAGGCTTTCCAGTGCGGAAATTGCCAAAGAGGCCCTGCAAACCGCTGCGGATATCTGTATTTACACCAACAGCAATATTCGCGTGGAAGTGCTGGAGTAAACGGATTAAGAATGAACAGGCACAAAGTACATAGTACAAAGTACATAGTATTTAGTATTTAGTATTTAGTACAAAGTAGTAAGTGACACGTGACGAGAAATCAATTACTAATTGGTCAATTACGAATTACGAATGCCTATAGCCAATAGCCAACGATTAATGAATTGATGAATTGGTGAATTGTTGGATTACTGGGAATTACAAATGCCTATAGCCAATAGCCAACAGCTAATAGCCAATGGCCGAGAGCTGATAGCCGACAGCCGATAGCCAAAACTGATAACTGATAACTGATAACTACTAACGAACAAATAAAATCCTTCCGGAGCAAAAGCAATGAAAATAGATGAGCTAACACCGAAACAGATCGTAAAAGAACTGGACAAATATATTATCGGCCAGGAACGGGCTAAAAAGATGGTAGCCATAGCTTTGCGCAATCGCTGGAGACGTCAGCATGTAACCGACGACCTACGCGAAGAGATTATGCCCAACAATATTATTTTAATCGGGCCTACTGGTGTCGGCAAAACCGAAATTTCCCGCCGTCTGGCCAAACTGGCCCAGGCGCCTTTTGTTAAAGTGGAAGCTTCCAAATTTACCGAAGTGGGCTATGTGGGCCGTGATGTGGAATCCATCATCCGCGACCTGGTGGAAATCAGCGTGCGCATGGTAAAAGAAGAGAAAACCCGCGAAGTGGAAGACAAAGCCCGCGATCATGCCATTGAACGGGTGCTCGATATGCTTTTGCCGCCCATTTCATCCCGGCCGAAACCCGTAGGGGAAATGAAAGAAGACGACGAACTGGAACTGCGCCACCAGCGCACACGGGAAAAACTGCGCAGCCAGCTATTGGATGGTTCTCTCAACAACCGCATGGTGGAAATAGACGTACCCAGCGACAGCACACCGATGATGCAGATTTTTTCCCCGATGGGTATTGAGGAAATGGGATTGAACATACAGGAACTGTTTAGCGGCATTATGCCTAAAAAGGTCAAAAAACGCAAAACCACCGTGGCGGAGGCTCTAAAAATCATCACCCAGCAGGAGGCTCAAAAACTGATCGATATGGATGAGGTCATTCGTATCGCCATCCAGCGGGCGGAAAATTCCGGCATCGTTTTTCTGGATGAAATTGATAAAATAGCCGGCCCTTCATCCGCCAAACACGGGCCGGATGTATCGCGCGAGGGGGTGCAGCGCGATTTGCTGCCGGTAGTGGAAGGAACCTCGGTGGTTACCAAATACGGCATGGTTAAAACCGACCATATTTTGTTCATTGCTTCGGGCGCCTTTCACGTCAGCAAACCGTCCGACCTCATACCGGAACTGCAGGGCCGCTTCCCTATTCGCGTGGAATTGAGCAGCCTTAGCGAAAACGATTTTATCCGTATCCTGACCGAACCGAAAAACGCTCTGATCAAACAATACCATGCTCTGTTGAAAACGGAAAACGTAACCATCGAGTTTACAGACGAGGCCATCAGCGAAATTGCACGCATCGCCACGCTGGTAAACACACGCTCGGAAAATATCGGCGCCCGGCGGCTGCATACGATTATGTCCACGCTGCTGGAAGACATTTTATTTGATCTGCCGGAAAAGAAGGTGGATAAAATCGTAATTGACGGTGAGACCGTCGGCAAATCGCTGCATCAGGTAGTGGAAGACGAAGACCTGAGCCGTTTCATCCTCTAACGTCAAACTTTTTGTGCGCGAACAAGGGCCTTGCATGCACGATCAATCATCCAAATACACTCTCCGTCAATTACAACCCGGCGAAGAGGCCTTATGGAAGGAATTTATCGAAGAAAACAATCTGCCCTTGTTTTTCGGCCTTAAATGGGCGCGCATCATTCAGACGCTTACGGGTCGGCCCTATAAAATCCTGCTGATAGAAAAAAACGAAGTGGTGCAGGGCGGTCTGTTGTACTGGCCGCACAAACGCTTTGGTTTACATGCGCTTACGCCCGTTCCTTTTACCCCATACACAGGCCCGGTGTTAAAGCAGGAAAGCGCCGAAAAAAATTCCACGCGCATCGCCTTCAATTTACAATGCCACGAGTTGTTGGCCCGACATCTGTTACAGCGATTCGATTTTATCCGAATTACAACGCATCCCCAATTAAGCGATATCCGCCCCTATTTATGGTCCGGGTTTGAAGCTTTTCCCTTCTACACGTATCGTTTGCCGTTGGACGGTAACGCGGAAACGCGTTATAACAATACCTTAAAGCGCCAGATTCGTACGGCGGAAAAAGAAGGTCTTTCCGTCGAAACATCCGGCGAGTGCGAACCTATAGCTGATTTTGTGGAACAGAGTTACCGGGCGCACGGTTTCAATCCGCCGCTTCCCAAAAAGGATGTGCTGCGTTTGACAGAAGCCGTTTTACGGGAAGAAACAGGACGATTGTTCTATGTGCGTACGGCCGGCGGTGAACGGATCGGCGGCGTCCTGCTTACAGAAGACAGGAACACGGTTTATTACACCCTGTCCGGAATCAAACGGGCTTACAAGCATGTACAACCGATGGCCTTTCTGCTCCACAGCGTTTTCGGCGACGAGCGTCTTCGGCATAAAGAATTCGATTTTATCGGCGCCAATACGCCCGCTCTGGAACAGTTTAAACGCGGTTTTGGGGGCAGCCTTATTCCCTACTACGGTCTTTCCCGTTACCGTAGCGGTTTTGTCAGAAAAATCGTACAAATCAACGAAGCCCTGCGGCACAATCGCAAAAAACAGGTTTAAATCCGGCGATGCAAATTTTTTGTATAGAAAACGAACACACAACCCCTGCCGTGCGCTACACCATCGATTATCTGCTGGAACGCAGCGGTTTCTTTTACCAGTGGAAGCCAAATATTTCCGGGATCGATGGGCCGGGGCTGGTTTTACTTTACGGCAATGAAACCGATACACATAAATTTCCAGCCATCCAATTACCTGCCGCCATTGACCCATTGCTGTTACCCGATCAGGAAATTACCTGGGACGAATTTAGCATAAACGGCGAAGCGCTTCCCGTTGTGGGGCTTTCGAAAGCCTACCGCGGTATTATTCCCTTCGACGTTGTCGCCACGGTATTCTTCTTTTTATCCCTGCTCTATGAAAGAGACTACGGCCATCCCGATGACGCCGATAAAAACCACACAAATCACCCGCTTTATCGGTACGGCCGGTTTAAACGCCCGGTTGTGGATATCATCTGCGCCTGGTTTACGGAAAAAATCGAGCGCATCTTCCGCGAGCAGGGCTTTATCTATCTGCGCAAAAGCGCCTTTCCGGAAGGCCGAAAAATGGGGTTCTCGTTTACCCACGACGTGGACATTACCCGGGCTGCAAATCCCGTAAAACGAATTCTGCAGGGATGGTTTTCCCATTCAAAAAAGCGCATCTTACAGGAAGCGGAAGCCGCGGTTTGGGCCTTCGATCGGCTTTTACCGTTCTATAACGACAAAGGCTGGCGGGCCACCTTTAATTTTATTGCCAGACCCTGGGAAGGCAGACACTACCGCTACAACATTAAATCAAACCGCTTTCGCAGCTTGATCCGTCGGCTGGAAGCGGAAGGTCACGAAGTCGGATTGCATCCCAGCCGGTTTACTTTTGAGCATCCCCGGCGTTTTCTTCAGGAAAAAAAGCGGCTGGAAGAGGTCGTCGGAAAACCGCTGCATGGCATGCGCCAGCACTATCTGCGCGGCCTTTATCCCGATTTATGGCGGGCAGCAGAAAATTCCGGACTCAGCTATGATTGCTCTCTGGCCTATCGCCGCCGGGCCGGTTATCGCGCCGGAACGGGCGGACCGTTTACCTGTTTTGACTGGCGGGAGAACAGAACTCTGAACTGCACCGAATTTCCCACCGCCTTTTTCGAATCCTCTCTGCCGGGCGGAGGAACCGATACCGATGTTGCGTGGGGCGCTATCCGATCATTTTTCGAAACCGCTCAAAGATACGGCACCGTATTAACCGTATTATGGCATCCCAGTAATATGTACAGCCATCCCTACTGGAGCCGTGTATGGAACGAAATCACCATGCTGGCTGAACAATACAAACCGTTCATTGCTCCTCTGTGGCAGCAATTGCAATGGAAAGAAACCCGCCGGGCTCTGCGCCTCGTTTCTGTGGATGAAAAAGCGAACACCATAACCCTGGTGATCGAACATCCCCGCAAAGCTATGCCGGGCGGCGTACGCATTTCCGGTAAAGTATTACGTGCAACCGATCAAAACGGAAACAGAATCCCCTGGCAACCGACAGAGAACAATATGCAGGAAATCATTTTTAATAGTGAAGAATTACGATTGGAAATAGCTTTATCAAAATCTGAGCGGACGCCCCACAAATGAGAAAGACAACAAAAAAGATTCGTGCGCTTTTCGTGACGATCAATCCTATTGAGCACAACCGCCGGCTTCAAAATCAGATTAACGCTGCGCTGAAATCCGGTTGGTACGTTGAAGTGATTGCCGCTCGCAGTGAATCCGCATTAACAGTAACTTTGCCTGTAAAAGTTCGGATTACCCGGCTGCCTTTATTGGCCCGTTCCGGCCCGCTCATGTTTATCGGCTTCAACAAACTGCTTGTTTTTCTGCTCGTTTTCCGTTCCTATGATGTCTTGTTTGTACGCGGTGTCTGGCCGATGCCGGCGGTGCTGTTCGCAAAATTATTTAAAAAATTCCGGCTGATCTATGATGCCCACGAGTACTTTGCCGGACTGCCCTCTCTGCAAAACCGTCCACTCCGGCGTTCTTTATGGCTGTGGCTGGAAAAACTCGGGCTTAAAAAAAGCGCTCTGGCTTTAACCGTATCCGAACCTATTCTGGAACAATTACACCGGCGTTATCCGTTTTTTACCAACTGGCAGCTGATTCGTAACGTACCCCCATTCCGACAACCTGTCAAAGCTGCCGAACGGTCGGATACAGAATTCCGTCTGGTTTATCACGGTTATTTTATGCCCGAGCGCGGGCTGGAAAACCTGTTACAGGCTTTGTCACGCTGTACAAACAAGAACATCCGTCTTACCCTGATAGGCGACGGTGTACTGAAAAATACATTGCAGCAAATTTGTGCTGAATCCGCTCTTACCGAGCGGGTGCGTTTTATGGAAATGCAACTCATGGATCGGTTGTTTGCCCTGCTGCCCGAAAACGATTTGGGAATCGTAATGCTGCTGCCCGTCAGCGATAACCACCGTTACGCACTCCCCAATAAATTTTTTGATTATCTGATGGCCGGTTTGCCCGTACTGGCCAGCAATATCCTGACAATGCAAAACTATATTACCCGCTACGAGGTCGGGATTACCGTTGATCCGCAGAACCCGGCGGCAATAGCAGATTTGCTGGATGAACTTGCCGGCAACAGGGATATTTTGCAGCGCTGGCGGAAAAATTGTATCGCAGCGGCAAAAGAATTATGCTGGGAAAATGAGGAAGTTTTGATACGGCGGGCTTTTGATCACTTGTTTACTTGAGAACAGGATTCGTTTTATCTATGCTGAAGAATCGTTCAGAGAACGCAACCACAGGAATACAAAAGACGGCTTATCTGTACACGGCCATCTTGATCAATACGGCTCTGGGTTTTGTGGCGACAAAGCTGAACACCCATTATCTGAATGTGGATGATTTTGGCCGGCTTAACTTTTTTATTATCACGCTTACGTTTTCCCACCATTTTTTCAGCTTCGGGATATACGAGTCGGCCTCGCGCCGGATTGCCGTAGAAAAAGCCCGGCAGAAAATCAGTGAACTGAGTGGTGTAGTACTGTTGTTCTCGTTGGTCAGCGGCCTGCTTTATTGTCTGTTCGTTTTTATATGGTCTTATTTTTCAGACCGGTTTTTCGAAGTGGCCATCGGCAACCTTTTATCCACCTATGCCCCCCTTGCCTTTACAATGATCTGGCAGACCATGCTGCTTATCTTGCTGCGGGGCAAAGGCGATATATCGGGTTTATCTTTTTACACCTTCCTGCCACGATTGTTCTATGTACTCGGTTTGAGCCTGCTTGCCCTGACTCTTTCCTATACTTTGGAATCAAGCATTCTTTTGTTCCTTGTTTCCATTGGGTTTGTTTCCTTCTATTTCATCTTGCGCTTACGTCCGGTCTTTAAACACATTAAGGAAAACCTGGCGGTTTTGCGGGAAGAAACCCGCTCTTTCGGAAGGCATTTATATGTTGCCAATTTGATCAGCACGATAATTATGCACGCCGACAAACTTTTTCTGGCTTATTTTCTGGATGCCCGGCAGCTGGCTTATTATACGCTGTCGTTTACACTTAGTGTGCCCTTGCTTCATTTTGCCACAGCCGTTTCCCGCAGCCATTATCATAGTTTTGCCAATAGTCCGCATATCGGCAGTACCATTCTTAAAACCAACCTGTTTTTTCAGATAGCCGGCGTGTCCGCTTTAATGGTTTTGGGCAAACCGATTATCATTTACGTGTTCTCCGCCGATTATCTGCCGGGTATTGAGGCCTTGTACATTCTGGCCATCGCCTTCGGGCTTTCCGGTCTGGCCATGCCGTTCACTTCATTTCTCAAAGCGCAGGGCAAGGGACGGGAAATCCGCAATATCACTTTCCAGGTGCAGGCTGTTTTAATTCTACTTAGTCTGATTTTCATTCCGCAGTGGGGGATCAACGGCGCGGCAGCGGCGGTTCTGGCAGCGAACGGTTATGATTTGGCAGCGTATTTTATCCTGTATAAAAAGGTGATTAAACACAAAACGATTTAATATCAATCCCTGCCGACCTCTATTTTCAGGCTCAAAACGCCATCGACAACATCGCTCAAATTTTCTTTTAGATAAAGATTGAAAAATATAGCAGGCCGAAAATTATGCCCTTTATACTGCATACCAAAACCAAAACTATGCGTAAATCGATCGCTGAGTTCTCTAGAATATTCGTTTATTATCATCAACCCTGTCAGCTCGGTAAACAGAGTAATTTTTTGCAGCTCAAAGCCTAAGCCGCCTCCATAGTGCAACAACAAATTAGCGTCTCTTCCCTCATCGCTGATGGGAATGGTGAGCGCCGGTCCTATTTCAAAGGTTACCATCACATTGGTTGGAGTGTATGTACGGTAGGCATAGTTTCCGTAGATGGTTACCGTTTCGGATACGTATTTATAGTAATTTATAAAATTCGCCAGGCTGCCAAAAATCTCTGTTTTACTATATGCCGTCGGCAAAAACAGACCGAACGCACCGCTGCTGCCCGCATTATCCGCAAAGGCCTTCCTGGTTTGCAGTCCAATATAAACATTTCCCACACCATCCTCATAAAACCCTTCCATGGACGAGTATGAAAAGGGAACGGCCATTTCCAAACCATACTTTTCGCCAATGGGTGTATTTACAAAGACTTCGTATATGCCCGAGTACAACGGGCTGCCGGTGCGCGTAAAAAAAGGATGCTGGAACTTCACCGAAAAAGAAGTCGAGTTTCCGGGCAGATTATGCAGCATAACGGTTTGTGTGCGGCCGGAATGGCCAAAAAGAAAAACAACGGTAGCTATCAAAAAAATCTTTCTCATGTTGTTTCTTTTGTTTGTTTCAAACGCCATGTTTCAGATTTTATCAGAGGTAGAGTAACATTGAATTAATCTATATCCAAATTTATCCTTCAATACCGGATAATAAAATAAAACCCGGAAAAATTCCGGGTTTTTTAGAGACTATTTGGCAAGTATCAGCTTGGCGATGGTTTGCAATTGCATATTGCTGGTACCTTCGTAAATAGTGCCGATTTTGGAGTCGCGGTAAAATTTTTCGGCCGGATATTCTTTGGTAAAGCCGTAACCGCCAAAAAGGTCGAGCATATCCGAGGCAATCTTTTGCGCCAACTGGGAGGCGTACAGTTTAGCCATAGCTGCTTCTTTTATGAAATTTATTCCGGCGTCCTTCATCCGAGCTGCATTGTACACCAACAGACGGGCGGCTTCCAGCTCTGTAGCGGCCTGGGCCAGCGAAAATTGAACAGCCTGAAAACTGGCTAACGTTTTACCAAACTGTTCCCGTTCCTGGGTGTACTTAAGCGCAGCGTCCAGCGCACCCTGCGCCAAACCAACCATTTGAGCGCCGATGCCGATGCGTCCCTCGTTCAGTGTTTCAATAGCCACTTTGTAGCCTTTGCCCACTTCGCCCAAAACATTTTCCTTAGGCACTTTGCAGCCGTCCAGGATCAGTTCGCAGGTGGATGAAGCGCGGATACCCAGCTTATCTTCCTTTTTGCCCACGCTAAAGCCTTCGAAATCGCGCTCAACAATAAAGGCTGTAATACCTTTATACCCTTTATCCGGATCGATATTGGCAAAGATGATGAAAATTTCGGCCTCACCGGCATTGGTGATCCACATTTTTTGTCCTGTAAGTTCCCAGTAATCGCCTTTATCCACGGCGCGGGTTTTAAGCGCAAAAGCGTCACTGCCGGATCCGGCCTCGGAAAGCGCATAGGCGCCGATTTTATTTGAAGTTAGTTGCGGAAAATATTTGGCGTGCTGCTCCGGAGTGCCCCAATTCTTGAAGCAATTGTTCACCAGTGTATTCTGTACATCCACCATTACACCGGCAGAAGCGTCCACATAGCTCAGGGCTTCAATGGCCAAAATGGACATAAAAAAGGATGTCTCCGCACCGCCAAATTTTTCGGGGACGTCGATACCCATCAATCCCATTTCAAAAAATTGTTTATGTATGGCCGGATCGAATTTTGCATCTCTATCCATTTGTGTGCTGAGAGGTTTGATTTTTTCCTGGGCAAAATCACGGACGGTTTGATAAAAAAACTGTTCTTCTTCGGAAAGCTGCGTAAGAGGCATACCCGGTGTTAATTCGCTCATATTCACTCCTTTGTTTGATAATTTCGAAAATAATCCAATAAAAAAATATACGAGTGGCATAAATGAATGGCAAGCGGTAATTACGCATTTTTCGCAGATTTTTTTGCGAACGAGGCAGGCAATCAAAGGAATTGTACGGGATGCTTCAGCCAATTTTCTTGATCAGCTTCCAATCGTATTTACCCTGCCCTATGTAAGAGTAGCTCACCGTATCCATGATCTTGGTAATAATGGAAACGCCCATCCCATGATCTTTGATCTCGGTCATTTCCACCAACTGATCCAGATCGGCCTCTTCCTTTTCTTCAAACTGAAAAGATATGCTGAAAGGGTCAACAACAATAAAGTAAACGATTCCGTCAATAACCTCACGCAGCTTAAATCGTTTGCCAACGATTTCTTTGGGATAGGGAGGATAAAACTTGTCGGCTTTAAATCCCGGGCCATAATCGTAGATGGAAATCGTAAAATACTTGTAACCCAGTTCGAACTGGAAGCGTACGATTTCGTTTTGGGCGGCCGTGTTGGAATGTTCCACGATATTGATGAATACTTCGTTCATAACGGTACGAAGTTTACCTCCAAACGAATCTTTACCGTCGCTGGCCAAATGCTTGCCCACCAGTTCGGCCACATCTTCCACCATTTTGGTGTATTCCAGTTTACAAGGAACATGAAAACGTATAATATCCTGCATGTTTACTCCACTGCTTCATTATTGTTCGTAAACGGTAAACGGATTGTAAACCGCATACCTTCATCCATATTCGATTCCGCCTCGATGGTTCCACCGTGCAGTTCGATTATACTTTTTACGGCAAATAATCCGATTCCGATATTGGTACGATTATTTGTTGAATGGAAACGGGAAAATTTTTCAAAGATTCTGTTTAACTGTTCCTTTTCCAGCCCATTCCCGCTGTTAACTACTATAATATCGATATGATTCTCTTTCCGATCAATCTTTATTTTTATGTTTGTGCCTTTTTTTCCGTACTGAATGGCGTTGAGTATCAGATTTCGGAACACAAGCTGCATGAGTTTTTCATCACCTAACACGATATTTTTTTCGTTGCCTGCTTCCACTTCTACCTGCATTCCCGCTTTTGTCAACCGCATACGCAATTCCAAAAGCACCGGTTTCAACGAATCCTCTACAATATCAAAAAATTTTCTGTTTAAGCGAAGTTCGCCTTCTTCTATCAGCAACATACTGAACAAAGTTTCCACCAAACCGAACAGGTTTGCCGACAACCTGTTAATATTCTCATTCAGCTCCGGCAGCGAATCATACTTGCTGCTATGGATCCGTTTTTCAATCAGTTGGGTATATCCGTTTATTGAAGTAAGCGTATTTTTGAATTCATGCGAAACAAGACTGAGCAGATTGCGGTAGTTTTCGTTGACTCGGCGCAGTTCTTCCAGCAGGGCTGCATTCTCTTTTATCAATACGGCCTGTGTGCCAAACAAAACAAGGGATTTAACCCGTTCTTTTACGCCATTGGGCAAGTTTTTAAGACCCGTTTCACTCAAATCAACAGGCGGAAGGTCATCCAGTCTTTTTTGATATTCATCCAAAATGTCCAGCAGTAACTGTTTAGGGCGAGGTTCAGTTTGGATTAACTCTAAGCCCTTATTATACAAATCTTTATACTCTGCTAATTCCAGCTCGATACCAGAGAAATATTTACGTTCAATCGTACGAATATCTTCTTCGGTCATAGTTTTACCGGTTATTGATGAATTTGAGGTAATGGTATTATCGTTCTAATTTCTTATTTATTAAGGATTTTTCTCATTTTTTTAGATAAAAAAAGCGGGATTTTTCCCGCTACCTTAGCATGTTTCTTTTTTTCCGTACTTAAACCCGGGTTAACGCAGTAATTTTTCGATGAAATGCCGGTTGCGTGCCCCCAGTATATAAGACTTTATCTTTTTATCTTCCACCAGAACCAATGCCGGCGTCCCCATCACCCCAAAATGGCGTCCCGTATCCATATCCCGTGCCAGGTTAACCTTAAATAAATTAGAAAATTCTTTGCGCAGTTCTTCGATAACCGGCGTCATCGGCTTACAGGCCGAACAGGTAGGAGTAAAAAAATACACTAGCACTTTGTTGCCCTTTTCGATTTCCCGGCCGATCTCGCCTTTCACTCCGCTTATGGTTTTCCCTTTTTTTAAGGCGCTAACCAGGCGAATATACACTTGCATGGCAACAAAAAAGCCAACGATAATAAGTACAATATATAAAATACTATCCATTATTTTTCTTCTTCCTCTTTCTTCTTAACCGGTCGCTTTCCGTCCCAACCCAAAATCAATCCAGCGCCGAGGCCATAGCCGGTTGTGATAAACGGATTGCTGGTTAGCGGGCAACTTCCGCTGGTGCAGCCGATAAAATAATAGTAGGCATAGCCTGCGCTCATTCCGATCAGGCCAAAAACCAACGGTTTTGCCCAGCGATGTTTGAAAAATTCCATTTCTTTCCTTATCTGTATGTATTATGATGGTGTATTATCTATAACATCATTTAAACGACGGACTATTTCCTCTAAGTTATCCAATCCTTTTTCGCGGACTTTTTCTTCCAAAGTACCCCAAACCGGTTCGCCGCATACCATGCATTGTACGCCCATTTCCTGCATGGGTTTGATGGTTTGCGGATATTGTTCCACAATATCTTCGATGAGCATATCCGCAGTAATGTGCATCGTTAATCCCTTCTAATTGAATTGAACCGTCTGCTCATCGATTAGATGCGCTTTTTTCAGATAAGGGTCATCGATTCCAAGCCGTTTTAGAATAGGCAGCGGCGCCAAACGAAACAGTAGTTTCACGGTTACTTCTTTGGCCGTTTCGGGCATATTGTAGGCCAGTCTGCGGGTTTCGCCGGCTTTAAAACGCTGATCCATTTTCACACCTGCTGCCCGCCAGGGTGGAACGGGCGCGTATTTTTCTTCGTCCTCAAAAATTTTCATAAAAACCGCTTGTTTGTCCTCTTCGAGTGGGTTTTCTTTCCAGTTTTCGAATACAATATTCCCCTTTTCATCACGCGCAACCACTTTTAAAATAACCTGCCGCAAAGGCGAACCGGTTGGATAGCTGTGGCCGGCTTTGTCATTGATTATAACCACCTCTATCCCACTGTCTGTTTTAGACGTTTTAAGGGTTAAAGACTTATGCAAAAATTCCGGATTATGCGCTCCGTTAAAACCGTGCCCGGAATATGCTCCTCCCTCGTCATCTTTGCTTTGGGGCATATGGCAATCCTGGCATGTTTTGGATTGATCCGGCCTTTCGGCAAATTCATCGCCGGTTACGCAAACGGAAAGCTGTTTGGGGTTTTTTAATTCCGCATGGCAGCTCAGGCAGAGGCTTCCGTCCGAGAAATGTTCCCGTTTTTCTATTTTATGAAAATCTTCCTCGGTATTGTCCCTCGGGCCGTAATAGGTCATCGAAAAACGGGGATGCTGCTGGAGATTATCGATGGAATGGCAATACACACAATCCACCGGTCGCCCTAAATCCGATTCCGATATCCCTTCCTGCCCTTTAAGAGCCTGATACGGAGTATGGCACTGTACACACAATTTTTTGGCCTTGCCTTTTGTGTCCTCAACAGCCCAGTTCATCATAGCTTTGTACAGTATATCGGATTCTGCCGTGGAGCGCCCGTGCATGGAGGTCTTCCAATGCTCGTAAATGTCTTCGTGGCAATCGGCACAAGTAGTGTTCTCTTCCGCTTTAAACAGTTGAGAATATGCCGATGTAGCGAAAAATACTATCACCAAAACTAAAATTGAAATTTTCATGGCATGTGCATTTTCATTTTTATTGAAACATTCAAATTTATTTCAACTTGTTCCAGGCCTTCATACCGCCCAGCATATTTACGGCATGAAAGCCCTGCTGCGAAAGAAATTCCGTGGCGTAACGGCTGCGGTTACCGCTGCGACAATACACGATAATCTCTTTGTCCTTTAGGGAATCCAGCTCGGCAGCACGGTTTTGCAGTTCATTTAAAGGGATGAGCAAGGCGCCATCGATATGTCCCAACGGACCGTCGAATTCCGCCGGTGTGCGTACATCCAGTAAAACGATATCTTCCTGCCGGTCAATTTTGGCTTTAACTTCTTCGGCAGTGATATTTGTAATGGCAAATTCCTTATCGGCAGGACTTTTACGCAGAAAAAAATATCCGAGAGCGGCAAGAATAAGGACGGTAACAACGGTGTATAATACTTTAGTATTCATCACGGGACTTCCTGTTTGGTTTAATGAAGAGTAAAAAGAAACCATCCCCCATACGTTTTGAGGGATGGTTTGAGGATTATTTGGCTACAAATTTAATATTTTTTCCGTCAGAATCAATGGTCACCGTCTGCCCCGCAGTAACAGCCCCTTTAAGCAGTTCTTTAGCCAGTTCGTTTACCAGTTCTTTCTGGATCAACCGTTTAAGCGGGCGGGCACCGTAAATGGGATCGAACCCTTTGTGGGCCAGATAGTCCAGAGCCGCTGGAGAAATCTCGGCTTTAAGCCCTTTGGATTCCAGCATCTTTTGTACATGCTTAAATTGCAGCCGCACGATCTCTTTGATGTGTTCCAGATCCAGCGGATGGAAGACGATAATATCATCCACCCGGTTTAAAAATTCCGGCCTTAAAGACTGTTTCAGAATATTCATCACGTTTTCTTTTATTTCATCATAGATCGCATCGGACGATTTACCGTTAAGCTGTTCCATCCGTTCGCGTATGTATCCGGCGCCCAGGTTGGAGGTCATAATAATAATCGTATTTTTGAAATCGACGGTACGGCCTTTATTGTCGGTCAGACGACCGTCGTCCAGAACCTGAAGCAGAATGTTAAACACTTCCGGATGCGCTTTTTCGATTTCATCCAGCAATACGACCGAATAGGGTTTGCGGCGCACCTGTTCGGTAAGCTGGCCGCCCTCTTCGTAACCCACGTAGCCCGGAGGCGATCCGATCAGGCGTGAAACGGAATGGCGTTCCATGTATTCGGACATATCGATGCGTACCATGGCATTTTCGTCATCAAACAGAAACTCGGCCAGAGCCCGGGCCAGTTCGGTTTTACCCACGCCGGTTGACCCGAGAAAGATAAATGAACCGATGGGTCGGTTCGGGTCATCCAATCCGGCCCGGTTACGACGGACGGCGTCGGAAACCGCCACAATGGCTTCCTCCTGTCCGATAACACGGCTGCGCAACCGTTCTTCCATGTGCAGCAATTTTTCCTTTTCGCTCTCCAGCATTTTTTGCACGGGAATGCCCGTCCAGCGTGAGATGATTTCGGCAATATCCTCCTCATCCACTTCCTCTTTGAGCATTGCGCCGTTTTTTTGCAGTTCCGCCAGCTTTTTATTGAGCTGTTCCAATTCCTTTTCCGCTTCGGGAATTAAACTGTATCGAATTTCGGCGACACGATCCAGCTGCCCGTCCCGTTCGCCTTTTTCCATTTCCACCTTGTAATTTTCCAGACGGGTCTTCAGTTCCCGAATGGCCTGAATGGTGTCTTTCTCGGCCTGCCAGCGGGTTTTCAGTTCCCCGGCTTTTTCCTTCAAGTCGGCGATTTCCGCTTTTACGTCTTCCAGCCGCTTTTTGGAGGCGCTGTCCTTTTCTTTGCGCAGGGCCACAGCCTCAATCTCCAGCTGTTTGATGCGGCGTTCCACATCGTCCAGTTCTTCCGGCATGGAGTCGATTTCTATGCGCAGCTTGGAGGCCGCCTCGTCAATCAGGTCGATGGCCTTATCCGGCAAAAATCGGTCGGATATATAACGGTGCGAGAGTACGGCCGCGGAAACCAGCGCGGAATCCTGTATGCGCACACCGTGATGCACTTCGTATTTCTCTTTCAATCCGCGCAGAATAGAGATCGTATCTTCCACGCTGGGTTCATCCACCATGACCGGTTGGAAACGGCGTTCCAGGGCGGCGTCTTTTTCGATGTACTTGCGATATTCATCCAGCGTCGTGGCGCCTACAGTATGCAGTTCGCCCCGGGCCAGTGCCGGTTTGATCATGTTGGAGGCATCCACGGAGCCCTCCGCTGCACCGGCGCCTACCAGCGTGTGCAACTCATCTATAAAAAGGATGATTTTGCCCTCGGAACCGGTTACCTCTTTCAATACCGCTTTCAGACGTTCCTCAAACTCACCACGGAACTTGGCCCCGGCGATCAGCGCGCCCATATCCAGGGCCACAATGCGTTTGTCGCTCAGGTTTTCCGGTACATCGCCGCTAACAATACGATGGGCCAGGCCTTCCACAACAGCCGTTTTACCCACACCCGGCTCGCCGATGAGCACCGGATTATTCTTAGTCCGCCGCGAAAGTACCTGCAATACGCGGCGGATTTCTTCATCCCGGCCGATGACCGGATCAAGTTTGCCCTGACGCGCCAGTTCGGTTAAATCACGTCCGTAACGCTGCAAAGCCTGATATTTGTCCTCCGGGTTCTGGTCGGTTACCCGCTGATTGCCGCGGATTTCCTGAAGCGCTTTTAGCACCATCTCTTCGGTTAACCCGAAGGCGTGCAGAATTTCCGCCGCTTTTCCGTCCTTTTCTTTGGTCATAGCCAGCAGAATGTGTTCGCTGCTGATGTATTCATCTTTCAAGGCCTGCGCTTCCTTCCAGGCCTCGTTAATCAGGTTGTTCAGACGCTGACTCAGATACACCTGCCCGGTTCCCCCGCCATATACCTTAGGCATGGTTTTAATGGCTTCGTCCAGTTTGGCCTCAACCGATTCCACGGGGATACCGAATTTACGCATGATGGCCTGCACCACACCTTCCGTATCGGTGATCAAGGTGCGCAGCAGGTGCTCCGGTTCAATTTGTTGATGGGCATATTCACCCGCCAGCTGCTGAGCCTCGCTCAGCGCTTCCTGTACTTTTATGGTTAATTTATCAACTGTCATTTTTTCCTCCTTTATTTTTTTAAGGAAGGCTAAAGCAAGAATGGTGCCAGTGCTCTAAAATGTTGATTTTCAGGAAATAAAGAGGATATGGAAGGTGGAGCAGACCTATCCGGTGATATGAGGTCTGTCATATTGTCTGTTAAATACTATAATCAGGAGGAAGCGTCTTCCTCTTCCTGATCGGTAATTCCCTTTTTAAACGATTTAACGCTGGAACCCAGACTGCGAGCCAGGTCCGGGATGCGTTTGGCGCCAAATAATAACAGAATAATAAACAGGATGATCAGGATTTCAGTCATACCGAAATTCATGGTGTTCTCCTCTGGATAAAACGTGGTATCAAGTTAGTAAAGAACGCTATAAGTTACAACTTTTTGGATAATTAATTTTTCTGCTGAGGCCTGAGAATGGTAGTTAATACAATTCACGAGATTTAAGAAACAAAAATACAAAAACGTAAAGCAGCGCAAGAAAAAGTGACAGGTGACGGGTAACGCGTGACAAGTAATTAGAAACTTGAAACTAGAAAATGGGAAATGGATGCTGGATACTTGATGCTGGAAACTGGAAACTGGGAACCGGGAACTGGGAACTTATAACCCAACAACTTAATAACTCAATAACTTAGTAACTTGGAACTTTCGTAGCGTAGCGAAGAACCCGCCGTGGCGGGGAAAACTGACCACTTATAGCCAAAAGCCGATAACCGACAGCTAAATCTTCATCTTTTCACTCTTAGTAAGCATTTTCTATTATGTATTATTCTTTTTCCTTTTGTATATTAAATCACGCCGTATAAGGCCGTTATTTTTTATGCTGTTTGATATGCTTTTTCAGCTGTAACTTCTTTCAGAGTAAACAAAATTGGAAAATAAATTTTAGCGGGAGTCTTTTTATGAACGAGAATTATAAAAAGTGGCAGGAAGCCGTGAAGCAGGCCAAAACGCGCGATATTAAATTTATCACCGCCTCCGGGGAACCCGTGGAATTAATGGGTACGCCGGATATGCTTCGGGATTTCGATTATGATCGCGACCTGTCCTATCCTGGACAGTTTCCCTATACGCGCGGCATTCACGCCAATATGTACCGCGGCCGTCTGTGGACCATGCGCCAGTTTGCCGGTTTCGGAACACCGGAAGACACCAACCAACGCTTTAAATATCTGCTGGCCAACGGACAAACCGGTCTTTCCGTTGCTTTTGACCTGCCCACTTTAATGGGCCGCGACGCCGACGATCCGATGAGCGAGGGCGAAGTGGGTGTGTGCGGTGTTTCGGTCAGTTCGCTAAAAGATATGGAAACCCTGTTCGAAGGAATTCCCATCGATCAGGTTTCCACTTCGATGACCATCAATTCGCCGGCCATGATCCTGCTGGCTTTTTACATCGCCATCGCCGAAAAACAGGGCGTTCCTCTGGACAAAGTGCGCGGTACCATTCAAAACGATATTTTGAAAGAGTACATTGCCCAGAAGGAATATATCTTCCCGCCCCGCCCGTCCATGCGCATCATTGTGGATATGATCGAATACTGTACCGAGCACATGCCGCAGTGGAACACCATCAGCATCAGCGGCTATCATATCCGCGAGGCCGGGGCCACGGCGGCGCAGGAACTGGCTTTCACCCTGGCCGACGGTTTTGCCTATGTGGAAGCCGCCATCGAGCGCGGGCTGGATGTGGACGCATTTGCGCCGCGTCTGTCTCACTTTTTCAATTCCCACAACGACTTTTTCGAAGAAATTGCCAAATTCCGCGCTGCCCGGCGTATTTATGCCAAACGCATGCGCGACAAATACGGCGCTAAAAATCCCCGCTCCTGGCTGCTGCGTTTCCATACCCAAACGGCCGGTTGTACGTTAACCGCCCAGCAGCCGGAAAACAACATCGTGCGCGTGGCCTATCAGGCGCTGGCCGCCGTGTTGGGCGGTACGCAGTCGCTGCATACCAATTCGATGGATGAAACCCTGGCTCTGCCTTCGGAAAAAGCCGTAAAAATCGCCCTGCGCACGCAACAGATACTGGCCTATGAAACCGGTACTGCCCACACCATCGATCCCCTGGCCGGCAGTTATTTTGTAGAAGACCTGACCAACAAAATGGAAGCCAAAGCCGAAGAATACTTCAAAAAGATAGACGATTTGGGCGGCGTGATCCCGGCCATCGAAAAAGGATTTTTCCAGAAGGAAATCGCCCGCGCCGCTTATCAGTATCAAAACGAGATCGAGAAGAAAGACCGCATTATCGTTGGTGTTAATGAATACAAGGACGAAAACGAAAAAATTGAGATTCCCCTGCTGCAGATCTCGCCCGAAGTGGAAAAACGGCAGCGGGAAAATCTGAAAAAGCTGCGCGCCGAACGGGACAACGCCAAAGTGCAAAATATTCTGGCCGAACTCAAAAAAGCCGCCCAAGGCAGCACCAACATGATGCCCATTCTGGTGGACGCCGCCAAAGCGTACGCTACGGTGGGCGAAATGATTAACACTTTAAAGGAAGTATACGGAGAGTATGTGGAATCGACGGAGTTTTAACGCCGATAGCCTTTATGCACATACCCGAATTGTCATTTCGAATCCCGACTTATCGGGTGAAGAATCGTCTGATTTTTTCTATGGGGAATTAACACTTTAGTATTTGATAGAAAATCAAGTTTGTCCTAAATGGCATTTACGTGGTGGCAACTCACACAATAACCCCCTTTTACTTCCCCCTTGTCAAGGGGGGAATGAGGGGGGTGGAACATGGGCCTGAACAACAAATGATACTAAAATTTTCCATAACTTATTAAAAAAACAAGGCTTATTTTCCGGCATAAAGTTTATTTTAGACAATAATAATGAGTCTATTCTAAAAAGGGTGATGCGAATAAAATGTTACCCTGAACCCTGACCTGACGCCAGGACAGGCTTGTTTCAGGGTCTGTTGATTTTATTGAAGTTATGGATTCCGATCCCGCTAGGGCGGGACGGAATGGCGTAACCTGTCGTGCTGAACTCATTTCAGCATCCTATGTTTTACGGCACGGGATTCCGGAACAAGCCCGGAATGACCTAACGCGTCCTGCTGAACTTGTTTCAGCATCCTATGTTATATCCGGAACAAGCCCGGAATGACATCTACAACCTTTTTACAGTGGACTCAATAATAGAACATATAGTAAAAAATATATGAATAAAGGAGAGCTTCTATATGTCTGAAAAGATACGTGTTTTAGTGGCCAAGGCGGGCCTGGACGGCCACGACCGGGGCGCTAAAGTTGTAGCCGCCACCTTTCGCGACGCCGGTTTCGAGGTAATTTACACCGGTTTGCGCCAAACCCCGGAAATGATCGTGGACGCCGCCATGCAGGAAGACGTGGATGTGATCGCTCTGAGCATTCTTTCCGGCGCACACATGACCGTTTTCCCGCGTGTACTGAAACTGATGAAAGAAAATAATATGGATGATGTTCTGCTCACCGGCGGTGGTATTATGGGCGAGGAAGAAATTAAAAAACTACAGGAAATGGGCACCGGTCGGCTGTTCGGGCCGGGTTCATCTCTAACCGAGGCGGTGGAATACATAAAAAGATGGTACAGCGAGAAACACTCCGTTAAATAAATTTACACTTCCCACAATTGCAAAGGAGAGAGCATAATGTTAAAAAAAAATTCGCCTTTCGCATTGAGCGTGATATTTGTTTTTCTTCTTGTATCTATCGGATTTCCTCAGGAAAATCCGGACAGCACCCGGTTTACCTTCCCTAAGTTTTCCATTCAATTGCGCATTGTTGAGTTTTTACGATTTATGGATTTTCGAGGGGGGTCGGTTTCGTTTAAATATCATTTCAATAACACCAGCGCTTTACGCGTAGGCCTCGGTTTTTCCGCGGATAAAAGACAAATAGAAAATTCAGATTATTTTTACAATACGGATAGTCTGGATAGTCAGTTGAATAAAGATGATTCCAAGATATACACAAACATTAGCGTTCAATACATCATATATCCCAATCCAAACGACGATATTAAGTTTTATTTTGGCGCCGGGCCTTTCTTCGGCTGGGCTAACCAATCTTATAACTCAACCTATTGGAATGCCGATAGCGGTAAAATCTTACCGTATAAAGATATAAAATCTTCGACCCGAAGATTTGGATTGGAATTGACCGCCGGGCTCGAATGGTTTTTTATGAGGAATATGAGTTTATTATTTGATTATTCCCTCACCATCGGTTATCGCCAGGGAGAAAGTACCGAAAATAAATACAGTTACGCTCAACCCTTTACCTATATTTACAAAGTAAATAATTCTTATATCCAATGGAACACTATAAAATTCGGGTTATCCGTCTATTTATAGATTCTGACAAACTTTGAATATGAAAGAGGACGAGCCTAAAAGTAAAAAAAACAATTTTTACCGTTCCCGCATTACCGACTGGCCGGTGGCCGATCGTCCGCGCGAACGTTTGATGAGCGAAGGTCCGGAATCCGTTTCCAGCGTGGAGCTTATCGCCATTTTACTGGGACAGGGTACCGTGCGTTATAATGCCGTGGAACTGGCCCGCAGGTTATTAAACGAATTCGGTACCTTACAGGCGCTAAGCGATGCTTCCTTTAAAGAATTGCAGAAAATACCCGGTATCGGTCCGGCCAAGGCAGTTACCTTGCTGGCAGCCTTCCAAATTTATCGCAATCTGCAAAAAGAAAAAGCCGAGAGCAAGCTGATCAGCTTTCGCAATCCGGCCGAGGTAGCGCGCATCTACCAACCGGTTCTGGGGCATCGCGATAAGGAATGTTTTTTCGTCGTCTTGCTGGATACAGCTATGAAGCGTATCTCCGATTTTGAAGTCAGCCGCGGTACGCTGGATTCATCCATCGTGCATCCGCGCGATGTATTCAACAAAGCCGTGCGATACATGGCCAAAGGCATTATCGTATTGCACAACCATCCCAGCGGTAACGTTGAGCCCAGCGACGAAGATGTGGCCATCACAGAACGGCTGGTGAAAAGCGGCGATATACTGGGTATTCCGTTGTACGATCATATTATTCTTTCCGAGAAGGATTATTTCAGTTTTAAGGCCAGAGGGATGATGTGAGGATGTGCAACGAGCGTGTCATCCTTCGACCCCAACAAGTCGGGATAGGCTACGCTCAGGATGACGCTAAGGTGGATTGAGATAAATAATAGCGTCATGGTGAGCAGTCCCGCTGCAGGCGGGACGTGTCGAACCAGGACGAGGGGGCTCTACGATGGTTCACGGGCAGTTATGTCATCCTTCGACAGGGCTCAGGATGACATTGGGGCTCAGGAAGACATTGTGGTTGCTGACTCAGGAACAAACCACAGCGTCATAGTGAGCGCCGTCGAACTATGACGCGGCAAGAGAAGATACAACAGCAAGAATAATCACCAAATCAACCAAATGGATTATTACATATACATATTAAAATGCTCGGATGGTTCCTACTATACAGGTGTTACAAACAATATTGAACGCCGGCTTGTAGAACATCAGCAAGGAATAGATCCGGGATGTTACACCTTTAAAAGAAGGCCTGTGGCTTTAGTGTATGCCGAATCATATCCCGAAGTTATTTATGCCATACAAAGAGAAAAGCAGATAAAGGGCTGGCGAAGAGCGAAAAAAGAAGCATTAATCCATGGGCAGTTCGATCAATTGCCGGAGTTAGCTAAAAGGTATAATTTGAAGAAACGCTGATAGAAGAGTTTTTAACAAGCGATTGAATATATGTCATCCTTCGACGTAGCTCAGGATGACAGTTGGGCTCAGGATGACATGATGGTTACTGACGCAGGAACAAACAACAGCGTCATAGTGAGCACCGTCGAACTATTACGCGGCAATGAGACGGTATCAGGTCGGCCTAATGTCATCCTTCGACGGGGCTCAGGATGACAATGGGGCTCAGGATGACAACAAGGTAAGAATTACAATCAACCTGTCCAGTGATGGCAGGATCGAACCAGATAATGAAAAATTTGAACGATAAAAACGCTTATTCTTTATCAAGAGGACTCTATGAAACACAAAGACAAATTCCAGCACCTGCAGAAACTGCGCGCAGAAGCCCTGTTGGGCGGCGGTGAAAAACGTATCGAAGCTCAACACGCCAAAGGTAAATTAACAGCACGCGAACGGATTGATTATCTACTGGACGAAGGCAGTTTTGTGGAAATGGATATGCTGGTAAAGCATCGATCCAAAGATTTCGGACTGGACAAACAACATTATCTGGGTGACGGCGTCGTTACCGGTTATGGGAATATAGGCGGTCGTCTGGTGTTTGTATTCTCACAAGATTTTACGGTTTTCGGCGGTAGCCTGTCGGAGGCGCACGCTGAAAAGATTATTAAAATTATGGATCAGGCTATGAAAGTAGGTGCGCCGGTAATCGGTTTAAACGATTCCGGCGGGGCGCGTATTCAGGAAGGGGTGGTCAGTCTGGGCGGCTATGCGGAAATTTTCCTGCGCAACACCCTGGCTTCGGGCGTTATTCCGCAAATATCCGCTATTATGGGGCCGTGCGCCGGCGGTGCGGTGTATTCGCCGGCCATTACCGATTTCACTTTTATGGTAAAAGGCACCAGCTATATGTTTGTAACCGGGCCGAATGTGGTGAAAACTGTTACTCACGAGGAAGTCACCTCAGAGGAATTGGGCGGCGCGGAAACCCACGCTTCCAAAAGCGGCGTTAATCATTTAACCTGTGAGAACGATATCGAGTGTCTGCAGAAAATCCGGCAGCTCGTCTCTTATATTCCGTCCAACAATCTGGATGATCCACCCCGTTTGCCTGGCGATGATCCACCCGACCGACTGGTGGATGAGCTGGATGATTTTATTCCCGAACGGCCCCACCAGCCTTATGATATGAAAGAAGTGATCGAACTGGTTATCGACAGAGGCAGTTTTTTTGAAATCCATCCCGATTATGCCAAAAACATTATTGTAGGATTTGCCCGTATTGACGGGTATTCGGTAGGAATTGTGGCCAATCAGCCGGCGCATCTGGCCGGTGTGCTGGACACCGACGCCTCGGTAAAAGGGGCGCGTTTTGTCCGTTTTTGCGACGCTTTCAATATTCCCTTAATTACCTTTGAAGACGTCCCCGGTTTTTTGCCGGGCACGGCTCAGGAATGGGGCGGCATCATCAAGCAGGGCGCCAAGTTGCTGTACGCGTTTGCCGAAGCTACGGTACCCAAAGTTACCGTCATCACCCGTAAAGCCTATGGCGGCGCTTACGACGTGATGAGTTCCAAACACATTCGCGCTGACGCCAACTACGCCTGGCCCACCGCCGAAATTGCCGTTATGGGGCCGAAGGGCGCAGCGGAAATCATCTTTAAAAAGGAAATTGCCGCCAGCGAAGACCCGGAAGCCATGCTGGCCCAAAAGGAACAGGAATACCGCGAAAAATTCGCCAACCCTTATCTGGCAGCGGAACGGGGTTACATCGACGAGGTGATCGAACCGCGCTATACCCGGGTGCGCATCATTCAGGCCCTGCGTATGCTGGAGAATAAGGCAGACAGCAATCCGCCCAAAAAGCATGGAAATATACCGTTGTAATAATGAACGTACCGCAACATTTATGTTGCTTTGGCACAGAGCGTTAAGTAACTGGTGACGGGTAAATGGAAATTGGAAACTCGGAACTGGGAATTGGGAACTGGATGCTTGATGCTGGAAACTGGAAAACAATTACGAATCATTAAATTACGAATTACGAATAAATAGGCACATAGGGGCAAAGGGACAAAGGCACAAAGTAACGCAAGAAAAAAGTAACAAGTGACAGGTGACGCGTGACGAGTAAATAGGAACTGGATGCTGGAAACTGGAAATTCGAAACTGGGAACTAATAACCCAATAACTTAATAACTCAATAACTTAGTAACTGAGAACTAAAAACTGGAAATTAGTAAATCGAAATTGGAAACTGGGAACCGGATACTGGGAGTGAATTACGAATTAAGGGCGATAGCTTACAGCCAATAGCCAACAGCTAACAGCCAATTCAATAACCAATAACATAAAGTTGAACTTTGAACACCGATTAACGAATGTTGATTTTAGAACTTAAAACTTTCGTAGCGAAGCGAAGAACCCGCCGTGGCGGGGATAACTGACCCTTCGACTACGCTCAGGGCAGGCAGCTAATAGCTAATAGCCAAAATATAAAACTATGCAATTCCCGTACAAAGAATGGCACCAAAACGATTTCACCATTCATACCGACGTCAAACGGATGGATGTGGAAGCGATACACCGCATGATTAGCAGTGCGTACTGGGCCAAAGGGCGTTCGTTGCAAACGGTTAAAGAAACCCTGGAACATTCGCTCTGTTTCGGTCTTTTTCAGCGGGAAAAGCAAATCGGTTTCGCCCGTGTTATCACCGACCAGACCACCTTTGCTTATTTGTGCGATGTCATTATTGCGGAAGAATACAGAGGGCAGGGATTGGGAAAATGGTTCATGGATTGTATTATGGATCATCCGGTTTTGCGCAAAGGAATGCCCATGCTGCTGGCCACGCTGGACGCCCACGGGCTGTACGCAAAATACGGATTTAAGCCGTTGCCCCATCCGGAACACTATATGAAGAAGGAAAGCAAAAAACGGGGTCGTGGAAGGTTGGAGTAATGGAGTGTTGGAGAAATGCTGTTCAATATTCCAACACTCCATTAATTCACCTATTCACCAATTCATCTATTCTTTGCAGGTTTTATGAGCGATTTTTTTTACAATCTCGGCCGGGCGGCCGGACGCAAACTGCGCAAGCCCAAATGGATTCTGAAGTCCTATTTTGGCAGTGAGGAAGAAGCCCTGCGCTCGGAACGCGCCGTGGGCCGTGAAATGGCTGATCAGATGCTGTCCGAACTGCGCGTCAGTGAAAACGCAGCTTATACCTCATTGATATCTGATGTGGGAAATCGCCTGGTACAACGGGTAAAAAATCCTTTGCGGAGGTTCGATTTCTACGTATTTGAATCCAGCGATGTAAACGCCTTTGCTTTACCCGGCGGCTTTGTATTTATCAGCAACGGCCTGATTGATTTGTGCCGGCAAAATGCCGATGAGATAGCGGCGGTTTTGGGGCATGAGATTGTACACATTGTCAGCGGTCATCCCTTAAAGCGCATTATGACCAGTCATTCACTCAATATGATCGCTGCGGCTTTACAAAAAGGAGGGGCGCTGGGCCAACTGGCCAAACAGACCATCACCCAGCTCATTCAAAGCAGCTATTCGCAGGAAAACGAATTTCATGCCGATCACTACGGCACCCTGCTTATGGGCAGCGCCGGTTTTGAGCGTGAAGCCGCGATAAATATGCTTCGACGTATGCATGACAAACAACGGGGGAATCCGGCAGGATTTAATTTTTTTTCTACCCATCCTCCCCTGCCGGAACGGATAAGACGTTTACAGAAACTCATCCGATGAGTCTGCGCAGCATACGGATATATTCCGCGTTCGTCCCGCAACACCCGCCGATAATATTCACTCCCATATCGATAAGCTCTTTGTATTTATCCCGCATGGTTTCCGGTGTTTCACTATAAACAAGAGCTTTATCTACCATTTCCGGAATGCCTGCATTAGGCTGAGCCAGAAGAGGCTTTTCGGTAAGCGGCCGCATCACCTTCATTGTTTGTAAAACCACTTCCATCCCGTTGCCGCAGTTGGCGCCCAAAATATCTGCCCCTGCTTCGCTCAATCGCTGAACGGCCGTTGCTGCATCCGTACCGTAAGAGGTGCGCGGGCCGCTATCGGTCAAGTCAAAGGTCATGGTGCCCGAAACCGGCAAATCCGTTGCTTCTTTGGCTGCCCTTACGGCCAGAACCGCCTCTTCCACATCCATCATGGTTTCCACAAACAGCACATCCGCGCCACCCGCAGCCAGAGCGGCCGCCTGTTCGGCAAAGGCGTCATAGGCTTCTGTTGCAGACATCGAACCCAGCGGTTCCAGAATTTCCCCGCTCGGCCCGATGGAACCGGCCACATATTTACCGGCCGGACAAATCTCTTTGGCCAGTTCCGCCGCCCGTCGGCAAAATTCGCTAACCCGCTTCTCATAACCGTAATGTTTCAGACGAAACCGGTTACCGCCGAAGGTGTTGGTTTCAACAATATCCGACCCGGCCTGATAGTAGTCGCGGTAAACGGATTGTACCACATCCGGCTGTTCGATATTGAGCAGTTCGGGACAACTGCCAGCGGGCATGCCGCGCTTTTGCAATTCCGTGCCCATTGCCCCGTCGCTAAGCAGGATTTTACCGGAATTCAGTTCTCGCAATAAATCATTTGCCATATTAACAACCTATGGTTAGTTGAATTGGTGAATGGATGGAATGATGGAGTGGTGGAGTAAAGGAGTATTGGAGTTTTGAAGGGCAACGCTCCACTACTCCATTACCTCCATATCCCAACTTTCCTCTGTCAATATCTAAAATGCTTTATTTCTTCTCCCTTTTCTTCCAGCTCGGTCATGGCTTCAATACCGATTTTAAGATGCAGATCGCGGAATTTTTGGGTTACCATTTTATCCGTTTCCGCCGTTTTAATACCTTCGGGAATCAGCGGCATATCGGAAACCAGGAGCAGCGCTCCGCGGGAAATCTCATTGGCATGCCCTACGATAAACACAGTCGCTGTCTCCATATCGATGGCAATGGCCGAAAGCGATTGCAGATATTCCCGAAATCTCAAATCCCATTCCCACACCCGGCGGTTGGTGGTATAAACCACGCCCGTACGATATTCCTGTCCGTATTGAATGATTTTATCGGACACGAATTTGTGCAGTTTAAAAGAAGGTAGCGCCGGCACCTCGGGCGGGAAATAATCCTTGCTGGTTCCTTCCCCGCGAATAGCGGCAATGGGAAGAATAAAATGACCGATTTCCGTAGAACGTTTTAAACCGCCGCATTTACCCAAAAACAATACCGCCCTTGGGTGACGAGCGGTCAGTAAGTCCATAATGGTCGCTGCATTAGGCGAGCCCATGCCATAATTGATAATGGTCAGGCCGTGACTATTGGTAGCCGTTTGCATTGGTTTCCCCTCGCCTTTAATCTCACAGTTAAATTGGTCGGCAAAGGCGTGCACGTAATCGGGAAAATTGGTAATCAAAATATAATCGGCGAACTCGTCAATTTCCGTGCCGGTATAACGCGGCAGCCAGTTTTTGGCAATCTCCAGTTTTGTTTTCATGATTTTCTTCCTATTTAAACAAAAGGGAATATACAAAAAAATGTAATAATGAACGGAGAATAATTACAAATAGGCACAAAGGGACAGAGGGACAAAGGCACAAAGTAACGCGTGACAAGTAATTGGAAACTGGAAATTTGAAATTTGGAACTGGGAACTCGGAACCGGATACTCGATGCTGGAAATTTTGAATAAATTACGAATTATTCAATTACGAATTAAAATCTGATAGCCGATAACCAACAAATAACCCAATAACTTAATAACTGATAACTGATGACTGTTAACTGACAACTGAAAACTGAAAACTGACAACTTTCGTAGCGTAGCGAAGAACTCGCCGTGGCGGGGGAAACTCGGAACTCGGAATTGGGAACTGGATACTCGATGCTGGATGCTGGAAAGTGGAAATTAACTGATAACTGAGAGCCAACCCTTCGTCCCGCCCGGGCGGGATCAGGGCAAGTAGCAAATAGCCAAAAGCAGATAGCCGAGAGCTGACAGCCAAGAGCCAATAGCTAACAGCTTATTAACTAAAAACTTTCACCCAACCACACCAAAAGCCAACCCTGCAACCACAAAACCTATATTATTGGCGGCAATATCCTTTATTTCCAACTTCTGGTTTTGCACAAAGACCTGAAAGATTTCCCACAACAGCCCGACAAGGTTCCACCCCAGCCAAAATAGAATGATAGGTTGGATACCAACCGGCTTAAGCCAAAGCAGCGTAACCATCATACCAAACAAACCCAACAGGGCGTGCTCCAGTTTATCATATTTGAGTATGGTTCCGTTGGTGGAAAGAAAGGAATCTTCCCGCCAGTATTTAATTTTACGCATACCTCTCCCGGAATTGATGATGAAGTTCTGATATATTGCCGAATATATACAATTAAAACAAATCTTGAAACAGATTATTCCGTTATTTGTTTTCCATCCCCTGGCGGATACATGAAGTAATCCCGTTCCTGGTCTCAACCTTCGTTTTTTGAAGAGATAGAGATAGTCAAACTGAGAAAGAACCATTTGCACTTATTCAATACCTGCTTTAGATTGATTTGAAATGTATGTTTATGGTAAAAACATGAAAATAATACAGGCAAAAAACCGCCGGGAATGGCGGAACTGGCTGCACAAAAACCACGATGCGGAACGGGAAATCTGGCTGGCCTATTATAAAAAACATACCGGCAAGCCCTCGGTCACCTATGAAGAGTCGGTGGAAGAAGCCATTTGTTTCGGCTGGATAGACGGCATCAAAAAAAGGCTGGACGATGAGCGCTATATGCACCGTTTCACCCCGCGCCGGCCAAAAAGTAAATGGTCGCCGCGCAATATCGAAATTGCCCGGAAGATGATTCGCGAGAACAAAATGAGCGACTCCGGGCGTGCCGTATTTGAGCAGAGGATGGAATACGACCGGGAATTTAATGATAAAAGAGCCGCTGCGGTCGTCTGTCTTCCGGAAGAGTTGGAAGAAGAATTAAAGAAGCGCCCATCGGCCTGGGAATATTTCAATACCTTACCCCCGGGCCACCGGAAACAGTACATCCTGTGGATTACCGGCGCGAAGAAAGAAGAAACCAAACAAAAACGGTTAAATGAGGCGCTTCGCCTATTGGAACAAAAGCAAAAATTGGGAATGGAATAAAGGAACAGACATCATGCGAACCCGATTATTTGGTTAGATTAAATAATGTATGGATATTCGAAAGGAAACTAATTAGAACTCTGGGAGCCGGCGGACAGTGTTCTTACCCAAATGAGCTGGCCGACTACTAAATAGAATAAAATCCACTATTCTGGAATGTTTGTAACCAAAAATTTTTAAACAAATATCTTTGTTCACGAGGCGTCTGCTATATATCCAAATCGTCCGCCGGCCCGGTGATTTTGTTGATGGGACAGGAAGAAACTTGGGTATATATTTGGGACGTTTCCGGTTTTTATGACCAGGCAATTCCTGTATATAACAAATATCGGCGATTGCCTGTCTCCCGGGAAGGAACAATATCGCTCTTGGGACAGAAGTGCAAATTGGTATGAATTTCTCATCAGCGATTTCATATACTTTTAGCTTTTCATTATATAAGTCTAGTCTAAAAAGGGTGCTACGAATAAAATGTCACCCTGAACCCTGGCCTGACACCAGGACAGGCTCGTTTCAGCATCCTATGTTTTACGGCACGGGATTCCGGAACAAGCCCGGAATGACATCTACAACCTTTTTAGAGTGGACTCATTATATTCAAGAAAAAGTTTAAGCGACGAGGTATATGAATTTACGGTTTGGGGCAAATAATGTTCTATTTCGAGTTGTTCGGTAAACGGCCGTATGATTTTTTGCTTTTTCTTATTATAGTGGCTATTTTTAGCATAAACAAAGTTTACTAAATTAACATATATTTGTAATAAACACAATACGTTTATTGGGATGTTATGGTCGATTACTGAAGAAGGAAATCTGTATTATTTAGAATAATTCTAAATAATACTTATCTTTGTCTCCTAATAATATAAAACAAGAGAAAATTATGAAAAGATCAGGATTAATCGCCTTTATTTTAGGCGTTACAATGATAAACTTATCGTTTACTTTAAACACAGAAAAAATTGGAGTTTTAATACTTGCCCACGGTGGTAAGTTATTGGCGGTTTTGTGCTAAATTTAAGTGATATTGCATCAAACAAAGTTAGTGCTAAATTGAAAGTTAAGTATTTTTAAATCCGCCGCTAACCATACACAAACCATTACCTTCAAGTCAAAAAAACAAAAAAAAATATGAAAAAACACATTTTAGCATTGGTCATTTTAGGAATACTATCAATTCCAGCACAGGCAACTTCCATATTAGCATCTTCGTTTGGTTGGAATGGTATTGATGATACACAAGCTTTATATGATGCGTTTACCGCAAATGTAGATACACTATATGTTGACTTACAAGCTGGCGACTGGGTTTCCGGACCTTTGATTTTTGACAATACAGTCAATAACAAAGTAGTTATCTTTGAAAGAGATGTTAAAGTCCTTGCTTTAGCAGGTGCGTACAATACATATTTGTACAATGGGCTTTTTACATTTACAAACTGCTCCAATGTTTCTCTTATCGGTTACGGGGCAACTCTTCAAATGAACAAACAAGAATATATAGACTTGAATGACGAAAGTGAATGGAGACACAATATTTCATTAAACGGTTGTAGTAATTTTAAGATATTCGGATTAGAACTTTTAGATAGTGGTGGAGATGGGATTGAAATAAGCGGTATCTGGCAACAGCCCGTACCAAGTACAAATATTCACATTAAAGATTGTAGAATAGACAATAACTACAGGCAGGGTATAAGTGTAACATCTGCTCAAAACGTTTTAATAGAGCATTGCGAAATTACAAACACTTCAGGAACGCCACCTGCTTTCGGTATAGATCTTGAACCCGATAATGCTTATGACTACATAAGCAATATTAAAATAAAAGACTGTAGAATTACTGGAAATGAAGGCGGCGGGATTCTTTTATCATTCTGGCAGCTCAATCAAACCTCGGATTTTGTAAGCGTTGATGTTACAGACTGTTATATCGGATCAAATCAGAGTAAAGGAATTGTCGTAGATGTTAATTCCAACGGTCCGGTACAGGGCTATGCAAATTTTGAAAGATGTATTATAGAAAGCCAACCGGGAAACGCTATCTTTTCGAATAAAAGAGAGTCTCTTGCTCTTTCATTTAAAGATATGGTAATCCGCAATGTTGGAATTAATGGCGGTAATTACGATATGCCGATATTTATTCAAAAACAATACGACTATTCCGGATTTCCTCTCGGCAACCTGACATTTGATAATATCTTTATTGACGACCACTTGTTTACCAGAGACTTTTTGAATATTAGTCACTGGGGAGAATCTATACAAGTGGAAAATGTAAGCGGTAATTTTTCCGTTTACAATCCAAATGGAGTTTCATATTACATCGAACCTCCTTTGGTCGATGTTAATGTCACGGTTCAATCTATTGATTCGTTGCCGCTGGCTGTGGTAAATATTTATACAAATGACGACACGGCATATGAAACAGGCAACGATACAACAGCCACTTTCACGGTAAGTCGAACGGCGGATGATATTTCTTTCCCATTGGGAGTTTACTTTGATGTTTCCGGAACGGCAGATAACAGGTTGGATTATCACTATTTCCCTGAGACATTAGTTATTCCGGCTAATTCTTTAAATACAACTTATACGATAACGGCAGTTAAAGATGAATTAACAGAACCGGTTGAAAGCATTGATTTAACCATCATACCAGATACTCATTATTCCATTTCCGATGGAAGTACGCAGTTGTTTATTGGATATACGATACTTGGAATAAATGAAAATAAAACAAAGAATATTTCATTTAATATTTACCCCAACCCCAGTAAAAATTTTATTACCATTGGAAGTGAGTTCTATGAATTAAAATCTGTTAAAATTTACAATATACTCGGACAACTAATAAAAACGTTTTATCCTCAGAATAACAGAATAGATATTTCTTTTCTAAATTCAGGCGTATATTTTTTATTGCTCAATTCAACTTCAGAAAAAGTTGTGTATAAGTTCGTTAAAAAATAAATATTATGAACCTCGTATCTTATACTTATGTCTTAAAAAAGCCTTTACAACCCAAAAAGGTTAAGAGCTAATTTTGATGAAGAAACAACTCATGATTATTTTCTACCATACCTTAATTCTGTCCCAAAAAGACACACTGCTACGGGAGAGACTTTCAACGGAAGGGGAAAGACTGATATCATAGTTAAAACCGAAGCCGGTGAGAATGTTTTTATTGCAGGACTTAAAATTTGGTACGGCAAACAGAACTTTCAAAATGCCATCAATTAATTATTGAGTCCACTCTAAAAAGGGTACTGCGAATAAAATGTTACCCTGAACTCTGGCCTGACGCCAGGACAGGCTCGTTTCAGGGTATATTGATTTTATTGAAGTTATGGATTCCGATCCCGCCAAGGCGGGACGGAATGACTTCTAAACCTTTTTAGAGTGGACTCATTATATTCAAGAAAAAGTTTAAGCGCCGGGGTATAAGATTTTACGGTTTGGGGCGAATAATTTTCTATTTCGAGTTGTTGGACAAATATCTGAATGATTTTTGCTTTTTCATATTATAAAGGCTATTTTTCGTAATAAACGCAATGCGTTTATTGGGATGTTGGCCACAAGTAAAATTAAGAACAAATGACAACAGACAGTAAACTTTTTGAGGAATTATCATTTTACACATTGTTGCATTCTGATTCCGATTATTTCATTCATCAATTAATTGTTGATGCTTTTACTGCACAAACCGCAAATAAGGATACTAAAAAAATTAGTTTAGTTTTTTCACTAGTCGGACTTTATTTATTAATCGAAAAAAATTATACGGGAAAACAAATTCAACAAGCCCACACAGTGTTATCAAATTACAAAGATTATCTTCCTGAAATTAAACTTCCTGAAAATCGGGGTGAAATTACTATATCAGAGGTTCTTAAAAGCGAATTAAACCGTGATGAAATGATAAAAAAATGGTGTTCTTCTGTTTGGAAGGAATATGAATCAAGCAAAGAAGAAATTAAACGATTTTGTGAAATTTATTTATTTGGAAAACAATAAAAATGCAGAGCTATATAGATTTTGCAAATAAGAATGGCATTGCACTTCTCGAAGAGGGGAAATGTCAATTTTGTGGAGCTAATGTAAGTGATGGAATAAAAGAATGTGTTGATATATTTAATAATGAACTTGATTCATCACTAGATTTTTATAATCCTAAGAATTTAATTTATAAGTTCCTGAGTGTTGACGCACATACCTTACAACATCCTGAGATTCACGGAAGATGGAATAATCACTTACATCTTACAAGATTACATCTGATATTAAATTATAAAATAAACTGGACATATAAATCATCTACTATACTTAGCAGATGTTTAAATAAATACAAACAAACGCATTTAGATGAGTACTTAA
>DRQG01000116.1 GCA_011369465.1 Caldithrix abyssi | reverse complement strand
TTTGGGCTATTTTTATGACCCAATTTTTCAAAAAACAAAATAAGTCAATATACGCTGTTCTATCACCCTAACAACCAACCCCTGCAACAGCCTCTCGAAAAGAGAGGGGGACCAAGGGGGAGAGTTGGCGGATAGGCAGATATGACAATGAAGATGATTATTGTTGTAACTCCTTAAAAAAACAAAACCTGCTTTTATCTTAATAAATTATTTTGGACAGCAATGATTCATTTTACACCGGCCGCTGCCAAAGATTTAAAGACATAAAATATGTTTCGGACAACTACGGGTATTATAATATTTTCAGCGAAATCATAAACTCATCGGACCGTCTGCCTCCTTCGCTCAAAGCGGCGCCGTAGCCCACGGAAAATGTGGAAGACATATAGGTGAAAATCACAATCTTAAAATCCAGTTGCGCGCCGATATTGGCCATAGTACCGCTGTACTTCTTCTTAAAAATATCTTCAGCAAGTCCCGAAGTAAACAGGGAAAGACGCGCCCAGTTCAGGTAGAGATTCGTAAATCCGAATCGGCGAAAGCGCAACGGCGGCAGATTCCATTCGAATAACAATTTTACATAATTTTGGGCCTCAATGCTATTTAATGCCGTGCCGGGGAAGCTATAAAATTCGCGATACCGTTGGCTGTTTTGATGGTCGATCCGGTTGTTGCCGAATCCGCCGAAATAATAGTTGGAAAAGGCCACATCCCGTTGGCCGCCCGAAACGCCGAGGGAGCTTCGTATCCACAAAGACGAATGCGGGATGGGCAGTAGAAAGCCGTAATGTACATTAAGCAGCAGATGCGGAAAGAATTGGGAATTGGCGTAATAATTATAAGAGATCACTTCGGCTTCAAAGCCCTTTTCGTTTTCCACCGCTCCCAATGTTTTCAAAAGAAATCTGTATTTGAGGGAAGCGCCAAAGGTAAGAAAACGATCCACCGGCACGGTTACGTTCTGAAAAAAGGGCAGGCGGTCTAAACCGGCATAGCCGGTAACATTGGCGTTAAAGTCCAGCAGCCGCGGTTTTTCATAAATAACAGAGCGATCAAAACGGAGCCCTAACACATATCCTTTGCGTCCGGTTTTTGTGGGGCCAAACAGGTCGTAAAAATCAGCCGGGTTGTAAGCGGCGCGCAATTCCCAATCCCAGTAGCGGAATTTCAGACGGGCGTGCAGCCTTTCTTCCGCGGGCAGACGATACGAAGGCGTGTAAGATATTTTAGCGCTTAGGCCCGCCGCGCCCAGCCAATCCATTAAGTCCATACGCAAACCCACCGAAGCGGTGTTTTTGTATCCCTCTACAATGGGATAAACGGAATTGAGCTGTAAATTAGCCAAAGAATTATAGGGACTTTTTTCTATATGTAATGAGTCGATCCGGATGCGGGAGGGCGGCGGAGCGATCCATCGTTTCACTTGCGGATATTTTGTTACAATTTCATTGCCTAAAAACCTGATAGCGCTGACCCGTTCTACCGGTTTGTTAGGGATGATTCCGGGCAGGAACCCCTGGCCCGTATAACGAAAGACGATCAAAGAATCTTCGGAAAAAGGGACCGGACGGAAAAATCCGCTTTGGCAATTGCTCAGGGCAACGATGTCATCCCGCTCAAGGTCATAGCGGTAAATATTGGAAACGCCGGAGTAATAAGAAGACCCGAACAAATACCGGCCGTCAGGCGAAAAAGTGAAATTGGCCGGAAGGCTTGTTTCGAAATCGAAAAGGGTGTCGAATCCGGCCTTTCCTTTGAGCAAAGAATCCACAGACATCTTTATGAGCAATTGCCGCCCGCTGATGGAAGCCAGAGCGCCGCTCAGAAATTTTCCATCGGGCGATATGTCGATATCATACATATCTTTTCCATAAGGCCAGGAATAGATCTGATTCCACTCCGTATAGGGTTTGGATATGCGTACGATGGTGGAAATGCCGTTGTAATGCCGGATTCCCCATAACGAACCGTCCTTGCGATTAAAGGCCAGATCGCCGGTGCGCGCATCTTTGATTAACATCCGGGTTTTACCGCTGGTCAATTCAACAAGGTTCAGATCGCGCCAGGCATGGTTGTCGGTGGTGTAAAATAAAATGCGGTTTTCCGGATCAAAGGCAAGAGAAGTTACATAATACAATCCGGCTCCGACGATTTCGCAGATTTCTTCCATAGTCCCGCTACGCACATCAATGGATACAATATGCGGTGTATGGGCGGGATACAGAACCGCCAGATAGATTTTGCCGCTTGTCTTATCATAGTAGCCGCGAGAGACGGAACCCAATCCCTGATGAGCAATCGGCCGGAAGGCCGTGACAGGAAAACGGCGGATAGCGGCCAGATTGTCTTTTTGGAACTGGTGTTCCCAACGAATCCAGCGCTGCCATTCCTCGTCCAGAGAACTACCGTAAATTCTTTCAAAATCGGAAGAAAAATATTTTTTACGGTTTTTGGTATCGGAAACCCAGGCGATCAGTTTTTCCGGGCCGTATTGATAGGCCAGATAGGATATAAATCGCGTACCGTAAAGATAAGAGTTAACGCCGATTTGGAAGTCGATGGCCGTGCCTTCCGAGACCAGTCCGATAACGCTGTAAAAATAACTGCTGTCGCTCACCATGGTTCGAAACACCATTTCGTCATAGCTGCCCATAGCCCGTCCGATACCGCCGGCCATCCAGGTTTCCATAAACACGGCGATTCCTTCGTGATACCAGCGCGGCGCGTAACGTCGTGGATTGGTCAGATAACTGTATAACATGGAAAGAGGGTCTTCCGCCGAAACGGCGACTTTACCGAAAAAAAGTTTTCTGAAAAACAGATCATTGGCGGAAGCTTTGTCGCCGGCGACAACATGCACCAGTTCATGATTCATGGTATGATTAATGCGTTCATTAGCCGGAGAGGTTTCATAGGTATAGCTCAATGGGGCAATGCCGATACGGATGTAGTTTTTAGGGATGGCTGTGGCGCCGGCGTTGCCGTAATCCCAAAAATCCTGCATAAAAACCGTAACCGGCTCGCCGGGTGTATAATGGAAAAATTTTTTATGATATCGTAAAGCATTCTCAAAACATTGGGTCATATAGGGCAAAATAAAATTATGAGCAGGAGAGGGATTGAGCAAAATCAGATTTTCCGTTTTCCACTTCTGCACCTGACCGAACAGGCCTCTGCTGAAAATTGAGGATAGTAATAGGATTAGTATTAAAACTGCAATTCTCATATTGGTTTTCCACTAAGTGGACGCCATCTTCGAGATGGTGTCCACTTCTTTCCCCGTTGAGATGGTGTCCACTTTTCCTACCCTTCAATCAATATGCCTGGTTACGCATAGCATCAATTTGCCGGGCATCCACAGTGCGTAAGGCAATCAACTGCCGGGCGCTTAAGGAACGGAACGCGTCGATCTGCTTTGCGTCCAAACTGCGGAAGGCGTCCAATTCTCTGGCATCCAGCATGCGCAGAGCGTCAATTTCCCTGGCATCCAGATTGCGCAAGGCGTCAATTTGCCGGCTATCCAGTGTACGAAAGGCGTCCAATTGCAGCGCATCCAGCGTTCTCAAAACATCGATCTGCCGGGCGTCCAAATTACGGAACACATCGATTTGTCTGGCGTCCAGCGTTCTCAAGACATCTATCTGTCTCATATCCAGAGCTTTCAAAGCATCGATCTGCCGCGCATCCAGGTTCTTAAAAGCGTCAATTTGCCGGGCGTCCATGGTACGGAAGGTGGCCAACTGTTTAGCGTCCATCGTACGCAAAGCGTCGATCTCTTTGGCATCCAGATTGCGAAAAACATCCAGTTGTTTGGCGTCCAAAGTGCGCAGGGCGTCAATTTGTCGGGTGTCTAAATTGCGCAGGACGTCAATCTGACGAGCATCCAATGTACGAAAAATATCCAATTGTCTGGCCTCCAGAGTGCGCAAGGCCTTCAATTGCCGGTTGTCCATGGTACGAAAAACATCCAACTGGCGCGCATCCATGGTACGCAGAGCGTCAATCTGCTGGGCGTCCATAGCGCGCAGGGCATCAACAGCCTGTTCATTGGCCAGCAGTTTCTGAATGGCGTCGCTTTGCAGTAGATTCTGTATTTCCTCATCCGTTAACTGGACGTCCGCTTCGCTAATTTGCTCGGCCCGGTATTTGTCCGCTTTTTGAACCCCGCCAATCGTGCCGACTACTTCCGTGCTTTCCGGCCACGGATACATAAAAGCAAAATAAATAACGATAACCAGCGCCAGGGTCAATGCGCCATAAAGCATCGGCCGACGCGAATTATTGGATTGCCGGTTCATAACAATCCTCCCTTCTTAAAAAGTTGAACAACCTTTGTCCGGGTTTTCCGGACTATCTATTCATAATTACAATGAAGTAGTCAAAAAGTTGGCGGCGATGTTGCATTGGCATCGTTCCTTTCGCTTACCCTTCGACGGGGCTCAGGATGACAATGTAGCGTCATGGTGAGCCATGTCGAACCGTGACGCGTCATCTTTCGACCGCGATAGGTCAGGACAAGCAGAGCTCACCCTTCGACCCCGACCAGTCGGGGCAGGCTAAGCTCAGGATTCGGAGGCTGAGCCCGTCGAAGCCGATATCCGTTCCCTTCGACAGGCTCAGGGAACGTTTCTCGTACGCTGATCCTCGCCTGTCCTGTCGAAACCTATCGTTATCTTCAGCAAACTCTGGGTTCGGGGGAGCGGGAGTTTATTGAGCCAAGCATCGTCCAAAAACAAAACGGTAAATCAATGCCTTTGGAAACCCAAACTTCGACACCCCATTACTCTAGAGTGCCAACTCCTGTTTACCGCTTATTCAATTACCAAAGTTTTTTCTACAACAAGATTTCCGTCCCCGATGAGACGAAGCGTAAGCCGTGCGTCAGGCTGCAATTGCCGGAAGAAGAGAGACATCTCAGTGGAAGAGGATAAAAGGAATGTGAGCGTGTTGGATTTGTACTTCAGGTTAACCGCCTCTGCATCTTGAGGAATGAACCGGTTCCATTGCAGGAGACCAGGATCAAATTCAATCGTTAATTGAGCGGTGTTTATTGTTTTAATATGTATATTTACCGATATGAACTGTTGATATTTTTTTATCTCGATTGTCCCGGCCAAACCGGATGTTTGAACAGGAATTTCCTCAATTGTCCGAAACCGATTATCGGGTAGAACGCCGATGGTTCCGGACAAATCCGTAACATCGGGTTGGGCGTATTTAAACCAAAATGGACTCAAAGCAAGTAAGCCGAGCAGCAACCCTGCCGCAAAAGCGTAAACCAGTTTGGCCTGCGGTCGGTAAAACCATTCGGTAAGGCGTTCGGCAAAAGAAGCCTTTTGTTCTTTTGCCGCGTAACGGGAAAAATCAATACTGCTCATAATGCGTTGTTTTAAATCGTCCGGCGGTACAATCTCTTCCGTATGGTCCAAAATTTCGACGGTGCGGAGCAATTGTTCAAAAAATTCCCGCGCCTCCGCATTGCTTTGTAAATACACGTCCAGCTTTTCCCTGTCTTTACGGGATAACTTGCCATCTATGGCCAGGTGCATCCATTCGATGTATTTCTCGTCAATCATGACCGGTGATTCCTTCTTTGATCAAAATATCCTTCAAAAGCTGCCGGGCGGTGAACAAGCGCGATTTAACGGTTTTTTCCGGTATATCCACAATATCGGCAATCTCGCTGTAGGAGCAGTTCTGAAAATGTTTTAAAATGATAACCGTTCTGTAGTTGGCGTTTAACTGGTTTATGGCATTCTGAAGGCGTTCGCTGACTTCCTTGCCGTTAAAGGTTTCATCAGGTCTTTTTTCCGACGCCGCATATCCCTCTTCCAGCGGGGTTAACCGCTTTTTCGCTTTGATATGATTGAGGGATTCATTTACGGCAATGCGATACAGCCAACTGAAAAACTTGTACCTGCTGTTAAAGGCATCCAGATTTTCATAAACCTTAATGAAGACTTTTTGGGTTAAATCCTCGCTTTCGTCGTAATTATGGATCAGTCGGTAAATAATGTTAAACACTGTTTTCTGATATTTATCTACCAGGGCCTCAAAGGCCTTTTGATCGCCCTTTACGCAGCGTTTGACCAGTTCTTTGTCTTCTCTGTCTGACATAAATACAATCGAAAATGGGAAAAGTTTGTGTTTATTCAATTTTGAAGATCATATCAAATCCGGCATATTTAAAGATTTCGCGGATATGTTTGCTCATATTTTTCAGAATAAGCTGCTGTCCGTTAGCCTTCAACCGTTTCTGGGTTTTGAGCAGAACGCTTAATCCGGCGCTGGAAATATATTCCAGATCATCAAAATACACGGTTGCACTGTTTTGAAGAGCATTAAATATCCGGGCCGCTTTATTGACCTGTGTGGCGTCAAAACGTCCCCTTAACCGAATACCCTTATTGTCTTCGTTGACGACTTCGAACATCGGTTTCTCCCAAATATTTAACAAGGGTTATTTCGCATTCCCGTTTTTGGGGGTCATACACATATTCTACCTGATCCATAATTTTTTGAACCAGATACAATCCTAATCCGCCGGGTTTTCTTTTTTCCAAGGGAAGTCCCGCAAAGGTGGCAGTATGTTCTGTAATGTCGAATTCTTCCACGTCGAAATCAGAAATACTGACCGTCACGGTTTCCGGTTCATAAAACAATTCTATACGGATGCGGTTCGGATTGTTTGAATGATACTTCACCAGATTGGTGAATATTTCTTCCACGGCCAATTGCACGGCAAAAGAAACATCTGTATTAACTTGATGTTTTCTTATAAAAGTTTCCAGAAAATTAAAAACTTCGGTAAGCGCCTGGATACTTCTCCGAAAATATTTTACCATTTGCGGTAAGTTTACAAATTAATTTTGCCCAGATAAAGCATTTTATAAAATCTTTACCCCAACGCAAGCCATATCGTCGGCCTGACGGTTTCCAGCCATAAACGTGAATACTGCCGTTCTGATGTGTTCCATCATTTTTTGTGATGAAGTTGTGCCATTCTGCGAGATTATTTCCATAACCCGCTGTTGACCGAATTCTTCATTGTTTTTATTGAAGGCTTCGGCCAGACCGTCAGTATAAATAAAAATAAAATCGCCCCGATTAAGCGGTATTTCTTTGATGCCGTAGTCAAAGTCCGGCAAAACGTTTAAAGCGCAGCCGGGTAACTCCAGTGGGCTGCATTCCTGCGACGCGCTGTTGTAATACAATGGCGGATTATGCCCGGCATTGCAAAAGGTTAATCTTTTTTGCGGAATATCAAATAGGAGCAGCTGCATAGTGATAAAAACTTCATCCGGTATAATCTTACTGATAATTCGATTTATGCCGCGCATCCAATGGGAAATCGGACCGGATTCAATCGCCAGCGAATGCACTACGCCCTTGAGCAGGGTCATCACCAGAGCGGCGGAAGGCCCGTGGCCGGAAACATCGGCAATGACAATGGCCAGTCGATGTTCGTCCAGGGTAATATAATCGTAATAATCTCCGCTGACCGCGTCGGCAGGACTGAAATAGCCGGTAATGTCCAATCCTTTCAAACGAGGGTCTTTGGCCGGTAACAGGCTCTGCTGAATGTTACGGGCTAAGTCCAGTTCGTGCTGCAGCCGCTTTTTCTCAACGGCTTCTTCCTGCAAGCGGGCGTTGCGGATGAGCTGACCGGACTGGGCGGCAATGATGGAAAGCAGGCGTAAATCACCGTCGCTAAACGGCTCGCCGGTCTTTTTATTGGTTACCATCAAAACGCCGATAATCTTCGCCTGCTGCCATACCGGCACGCACAGCACCGACCGCAGGGCGCGGCATTCTTCTTCTGTACAGCGAAACCGTGCATCTTTGGCCAGGTCTTCTATGCGCAATGCGCTGCGATTTTTAAGCACCCAACCGGTGATATTGCTGCCTACGCGGTATGCGGGCATGGTGCCGCTAAAATCTTCTTTACGGATCAGCGTTTGCAGAGGATTGTCCTGTTTTTGCGTTACCAGCATCAGCGAGCCCTGTTCGGCCCGTACGGCTTTAACCGCTTTTTGCACGATCGTATCCAGGACCTGATGCACATCGGTGGAAGCGCCCACCGCCAGAGCCAGTTCGTTGAGCACCGAAAGTTCTTCGATCGCAGACTTTAGCCGGGATATTTCTTTTTCTAACTTGTGCGCGTCATTCATTTTTTGAGTATTCAATATCTAATTCATTTCTTTTTCTGTCGGTGAGAATTTCTTCAACCATTGTTCATACCTTTTTTTCTCCCGCGCAATGATATCTTTAAATCGCGGCTCATTTCGTAAATTGTCATAAAAAGGCAGATGGATGAGCGGCAGATAACTGAGAAGAAAATATCCGCTGCTTTTATTCTCCGTAATGCTGTCCGCGATGGCGATGGCTTCATCTTTCATTCCCAGCGTTGCCAGAACGCCGGGCCAGCGATTTAAAGCAAGCGCTTCCTCCTTTTGGCCGAGGGAAGCCCAATAGAAGGCGCGTACAAATATTACATAGTTCCTGTAATAATCGGTTTTCTGTTGCTCGGCGCGACGCAGCAGCGAATCGGCCAGCACATAGTTTTTCTTGAAAACCATTGCCATTGCGAAGGGAATTAAATTACTTATAAAATCAGGCTGTATTTGGTACGCACGCCGGAAATCCTCTATAGCCCGGTCTAATTGGCCGGTTAGCAAAAAATTCCAGCCGCGGCTGCTAAGCGTGTGGATACTGAACGGATTTAACTCGGCGGCCTTATTAAAAAATCGAATGGCCTGCCGATGGAGGCCGAGACTATTCATGTTGTTGCCAATGAGCTGCAACGGATCCCAGGTGTTGGCATGCATATCTATAGCCGCTCTGGTAAAGGCAATAACACTGTCAATCTTCCCGGCGCGAAAAAGCACATAAGCCATACCGGCATTGGTTTCGGGTAGCTGCGGATTCAATCGGTAGGCCAGGCGGACATATTTTTCCACAAGCGGATCGTTTTCGACTTTCCCGGTTAATCCCCGACAAACCTCATACACATAACCCAAATCATAATAACCCAAGTAGTGGTTTGGATCCAGCTTTACTGTCTCTTTGGCCATCTCTATTGCCCGCCGGAAGTCCTCTTCTTTGCGGGTTTTGCTGTACACATTATCGATAAAATAGCGGGTCTTCATATGGGAGTCGAACGCGGCAAAGTTTGTGGGATAGGACGACTGCATCATTTTCTTTGACTTTACCGAAAAAGCTACCTCCAGTGCCCGGGCAATGGATTCCGCTACATCGTCCTGAATAGCAAAAATATCTTCCAGTTGCCGGTCATAATCTTCCGCCCACAGATGGGTTCCTTCCCGCGCTTCGATTAACTGGACGGTAACGCGTATTCTCTTATCCGATTTACGCACACTGCCTTCTAGTATATACCTGACGTTGAGTTCTTCGCTGATTTGGCGGATATCCTTTTGGGTATTTTTATAGCGCATCACGGATGTTCTGGAAATCACCTTCAATTCCGGCACCCGGCTGATGTTGGTGATGAGTTGTTCGGTCATGCCGTCGCAAAAGTATTCCTGTGCCGGGTCGCCGGTCAGATTTAGCAAAGGAAGAACGGCAATCTTCCTGCCCGCCTTTTCCGGTATGGCAGGTTCCGGTCTGTTTGTCAGCCAAAAATATATCACAGCGGCTGTTACAAGGATGAGCAGGATCGCGGAACCGAGCAGCAAGGGGCGGGGCGATATTCTGCCGGTCGGTTTTCGAACGGCGGCTGACGGAACAGTCCGGTCTTCTCCTGATGATATTTTACGTTGCAGTGTTTTTAAATCTGCCCCCAGTTCGTCTATATGCTGGTAGCGTTCTTCTTTCTTTTTGGAAAGCGTTTTCAGGACAATGCGTTCCAGCTCCGGCGGAACGCCGCTGCGCAAAGCGGTTGGCGGCGACGGTTCTTCGTTAAGGATAGAATACACAACCGCCTGGTCATATTCGCCTTTAAAGGGCAGTTGTCCGCTAAGCATTTCATAGATCAGAACGCCCAGCGACCAGATGTCCGTACGCTGATCGACCTCGTCGCCCTGAGCCTGCTCGGGAGACATATAGGCGATGGTTCCCATCGTGCTTCCCTCGACGGTCACCTTTGTCCTGCCGGACAACTTGGCCAGACCGAAATCGACAATCTTTACCGTGCCCTCTTGTGTAAGCAGAATATTGGCCGGTTTGATGTCTCTGTGAATAATCTTCTGAGTGTGCGCTTTGGCCAGTCCATCGGCAATCTGAATAGCTATATCGACGGCCTCATCGATGGGCAGCGGGCCCTGTTCAATTTTTTGTTTTAACGTCTGCCCTTCGTAACAGGCCATGACGATGAACAATTGTCCTTCGTCGGTTTCATCTATTTCGTGTATATTACAGATATTGTTGTGTTCCAGAGCCGAGGCCGCTTGTGCTTCGCGCAAAAAACGGGTCTTGGCTTCCTCGTCGCGGGTGAGTTCGGTAGGCAGAAATTTCAAGGCCACCGTGCGTTTGAGCTTGACGTCTTCGGCTTTGTACACCACGCCCATCCCGCCACGGCCGAGTTCTTCTACAATTTTATAATGGGAAATTGTTTTTCCAATCATTGTACCATTTAGCCCATTTATTAATATGGCCTGCGGGACAGGTCCCAACCACGGCCGAGTTCCTCTAAGATGTGATAATGTGAAATTGTTTTACCAATCATTACACTCAACCGCTAATTTTTTCACGCGGCCTGCGGGACAGGTCCCTGCCACGGCCTAACTCTTCTAAAATATGATAATGTGAAATTGTTTTACCAATCATTGCACTCAACCGCTAATTTTTTCACGCAGCCTGCGGGACAGGTCCCTGCCACGGCAAAATCTTCCAAAACAAAGCAGAAAATAAAAATTTCCCGACCTTAAAAAACTGTCAAGTTTTCTTTATTCCAATGTAATCGATTTAATATGCTTCGTTAAAAAATCAATTAAACTACAAACCGTTATGTTATCGGCGATGGGATAGAAATCTGATTTGGGAGTAATAATGAAATTCTTTACCGTTTTTAAATCTTCTATCGAGACTAAAAAACCTTATAAGTCTGAACAAAATTTCTTATCCAGGTACGAAAATTTTCCTCATCGGAAGCCAGAAGTGCCGGTGGGAATCCTCCCCTGAACCAGTGGACTGTTAAGTCGAAATTCTTAATAACTTCGGTTAAATTAAACGGCGAAAGTTCTTTGTAAACGATTCTTCCCGCTAAAGTTTCCGAACTTTGTTTAAGTAAATGCGGAGATGCCGAGCACAAAATAACATAGTTACCGGCTCTTCTGTTTCTATCAATCAAAGCACGTAAAATCGGAAAGATATGAGGAATCTGTTGAATTTCATCACCCTGAAAATTTAAAATAACATTTTAAAATTTCAGGGAAAATATACGGTACAAATCTTCAAAAACAAGTAATTTTTACACTTTCATTCTTACAATATCTTCTTTAAACTTTGGCTCGTCGATTATTATGTTTTACCACCTGTTTTTTTTATACGGCCTGCTGGACAGCCCCGCCTCGGCCAGGTTCTCCTATTATGTAATCGTGGGAAATAATTTTACCCAACCGCGGCGCATCACCAAATTTATCCTGCCCAGTTAAACTTTCAAAAAACCAATTCATGGTCAGCGGGGCTATTGTTGCTGATGCGCTTGTTAACCGAAACAATCATAAATATCAAAGCAAAGATTTGATTACCTCTCTTAACTTTTTCAATTTAATACTGGGATCATATCCAAGCTGGTCATAAACAATCTTTCCTTTTTTATCTATTACCAATGTTCTTGGGATGCCGTTAATATTTAATTCTTTGGCCGTTTCGCCGCGTACAAAGTATTGCTTAAAATTGAATGTATTATTTTCTAAGAATTTAATAACTTTATTATGGTGCGGATTATTATTCAATGCTAAAAAAATTATTTCAGAATTATTATTAAACTCTTCTTCCAAATGGTTCAATTCCGGCATTTCCATTATACACGGCCCGCAGCTCGGAGACCACCAATTAATAATTGCAATTTTATTTTTTATTACGTCTTTCAACGCAAATTTCGTTGAATCATTTACCGAAAATATGTTTATATCGGGATGATAAAAACCTTTTGCAACGGAATACGTTCGATCGCTT
>DRQG01000115.1 GCA_011369465.1 Caldithrix abyssi | reverse complement strand
TATTTCTGTTTATCCCCTTCCGCAGTAACCACATTAACAATACCCGATCGGGCCTGCTCATACTCTGCATTAAACCCGCCGGTCTGCACCTGTACTTCCACTATATTGCCAATTGCGATGGCCGTATTCGGATAATTTGAACGTTCGTCGTTGGTAGAAAAACCATCGATCATAAATACAACCTGGTTCGGCCCGCCGCCACGGATGATCAAACCGGCAGTACTGGATTCGATACCCGCCTGCAGGGAAAGCGCATCCTTAACTGTGGTAACCGGCAGGGCTTCAATTTTTTCCACTTCAAGATTTATCTGACTGTTGGAAATATCTTTTTGAACTACCGGCCGGGTGGCTATCACTTCCACACTTTCCGCAGATAAAACCGTGCTTTTTAAGCTTATACTGATTTGTGTAGTTAAGTCTATTTCCACTTTAACGTTTTTAATGATCTGATCGGCATATCCGATATAAATCACACGCAAAGTATAGACCCCCGGAGGAACATTTATGATAGAATAGAATCCATCCATATCTGTGGATGCTCCCAGGGCAGTTCCCTCAATAACGACGTTGGCTCCGGGTAAGGGTTCGCCGGTATCGGCATCTTTAACAACGCCGCTTATTTTGCCTGTTGTTCCCGCAAATAGTGAAACAAAAAGCAAAAAGGAGGCTAAGTAAAATAGTATGGTTTTCATTTTACTTGTTCTTTTTAAAATGGAGTTGGAGTTTATCAGGATTTAATAACATATAGTTTTTTTCGATTTAACTCTAATGAATCCAGGCTTTTTACAAAAAAGTAGAATTTTTTATCCATTAATCATTCTAAAACACAAAAATTAAAAAAAAACCGGCGCGTGGCCATAGCGCCGGTTTTTGCATATATAACGGTCTATTTTACCAGAAGCATCTTTTTGTTGATTAACTGACCATCAACGCTCAACTGATAGATGTAGGTTCCAGAAGCTAAATTTGAACCGTCAAATTCATATTCGTAATGATTCGGAGCCAATTTTTCATCAATCAATGTAGCAACCAAACGACCGGTAATATCATAAACCTTTAAAACAACATGTTTGGTACCGTTTATGCTAAACGGAATGGTGGTGGACGGGTTGAACGGATTCGGATAGTTCTGTTTTAATTCGAAGTTTACGATAACAGAGCTGTTTCCGCCAACTTCCCGCAGAGATACAACCAGATCGGAAAGCGGAATGATCGAATCACCCGGTTTTTTGGGTGCCGGATTCGTCCACTTTTTAATGTAACCACCATCAAAGTCAGCGGTGTAAGCGGTTTTACCGTCTGCAGTCCAGGTAATTCCACGAGGAGCATAATAAGCGCCTACTCCGGTGGGAGCTCCCTGCCAGCCGGCATTCGGTTCAATAAAAAGGTGACCAATAGTATCAACTACAGCCCAATTCTGTGTGGGGTCCAAACCATACCATCCGGTAAAATCTACAGAATCAACAGCCCAATAGGTACCAACCCATAACAGACCATTGTTGTCCCAATCCAGACACTGTCCCCACATGGCATGTTTTACAGAGCCGGTATCATCAAAAACCGTACCGAAGGTATCGATTAATGCAAAGGATTCGGATTCTGCCCCGGCACCATCGGTGCTTTGATAATGCCATACACCATAACCGGTGGTGTATATTTTACCAACATAGATGTCATTTCCATCCGGGCTACAAACAACACTTCTTTGCAAACCTTGTAACGTATCGGTTACATAGCCGAACAATTCAAGAGCATCATCCAAAATATAGAAGGGTTTCCCGCCGCCAACGTGACCGGCATAAATGTAGCCATCGCTGGTAGCTGCCGCTTCCGTCATTGAGGCGGTAATGTCCGGCGTAAATTTAGCTATCAGCTCATGTGTTTGATAATTAATCTGGAAAATTTCTCCATAATGGGTATAAAGCACATTCCCGTTCTGATCCAGACTAATTCCACGGCACGTTTTTACCAGGGTATCGGTTTCCGTACCAAAAGTAAGTGTACGCAAGGTGGTTTCCAAAGTACCATCCGGATTGTAGATATAAATCGGATTGGTAAACATGGTATCGCCTGCAGAAACAACAAAAGTGTCTGTTTTGCTGTAATTAGCTGTCCAGATTTTGCCATCCGGTGTAACAACAACACCATGCGGATTTTTAAGTTGTGCAAAATCGCTGTCAAAGGTCCATACCTGGCCAAAGGAAAAAACAACAGCCAGCATAACAATTAAAGATGCGAATAGCACTTTCTTCATAATAAAACCTCCCTAAACTAATTAAAATTCTAAACTATTAATTACTAATTGTCTTCGTTTTCCTTCCACCTCCTTTCTTCTTTTTATTGTCTTCCGTAATAAATTGCGCCTTTTGTGCTTACTTCTACCTTTAAAATTGCCCTATCCTCAGCGCTTTCAGGTCTGTGATTTATATAAAGATAATACTGATTACCGTACGATAAAACAGAGGCAGGCGGCAGCAGTACCTCATAATAGAAATACGTTCCGCTGTTTAACAAATAGATGGCATTATCCTTATCCATTCCTATCAACATTTCACCGTCTTCATTAAAAGTAATCGATTGGATACTGGGGCCGAATTCTCCCATTAAGGCCTTCCAATCCACAACTAGTTCGTTGGAGCCCAGATTTCCGTCCGCATCCAGAATCTGGTTTTTCCATATTCCTTCCTGAACGGCCGTACTATCATCCCCTTCATATACAGCAGATACATATACATAACCGTTATATACGCGTAATGAGGTAATAACATAATCGGTATAATCGGCTACCGTCGTTGCCGAATTATCCGGCTTAATGCACTCTATTGTACCACCCTTGCCACCGGCAAACAGATTTTTATTCATATCGAAATCGATGTAAGACACCTTGGTGTTGGCAGATGCAAACTTGGTTGTTTTGCCGCCTTCCGCCACTCTGTAAAGACTCTTTATACCACGGGTTACATAAATCATGCTATCCGGCCCGACCCGCATACAGGGTGTTGTGATGAAAGTTGCGGCGCCAAATACCTGTGCGGTGCTGTCCGGATGTACCAGCTTTAAGATTTCTTTGCCCGTAGTCAACACATATACGTTATCATCTTTGTCAACAGCAAGACCGGAAGCATCTACAAATTTATCGATTGCCTTATATTTCGTTACCACACTTTTGGCGCGAAATGGCCCGTAATAATCCTGGTCCTTGTATTGCGCAAACTGCAAAAGTCCTTTTACGCTCACATGGATACGAATGGAATCACCCACAACGTTCGGGATTTTTACCGTTATCATTGTGGGAGTTGAGGCCTGCACCTCCCCTAAAACGCCATTAAAATAAACCCGGTTGTCCTCAGGAGTGGAACTGAATTTTTCACCTTCTATATAGAGAATGCCTACCCCGGCAAAGGCAACGGAATCCTTATCCATCGACATCGGATCAGGATAAACTTTCGTTATGATCGGACGTATGTTGTCTTTACTCGTATCCGGCGGCCATACACCACTATCCGGTATATCCTTACAGGCGTTAACGATTAAAAGCAGGATTATACCCGGCATTGCATATTTTAAGATGCTTTTAAACATTATTTGTATCTCCTCTTATCCAATGGATTTTATACCATTTTATAAAAATATTTGTTAAAACATAAAATTCACAGAGAACCGGTTTACAGAACCAAAGACACCGAAGGGCTGGTAAGCATAATTTATATGCAGTCCAAACTTTTGGACACCGAATCCCAGACTGTAATTATATTCCGTATGTCCGCTTATATAACCCAAACGCAGGATAAATGTATTCATAAAAATATATTCCGTACCAAAGTTGACATATTCGGCAAAAGAACGGGGATGGGCAGCATCAAAAGTTACCAGAAGTTTATGCGTGTCCTGATCCGGCATCAAGAAGTCCATCGCATCTATGGAAAGACCGATGCGAAAGGTTAATGGAAGCTGGAAACCTTCTTCTTCAAACTTGATTTCCTGGCTGAAATTACGTACCGACATTCCAAAGGCGAGACTCTTGAAACCGGTTTTATAAATCGTTCCAAAGTCGAAAGCAACCACATTAGCTACGTTTTCTTTGGTAACTCCGGTAGGCAATGCACTGCTGCCCAGGGTTTGCCCGACCAGCTTAATCTGGCCGCCCACTAAAAAGCGGTTGGTTAACGAACGGCTGTACCCCAGACCGATGGCCAATGCCTGCGGGTTGAACACGCCGGTCTCAACAAAACCCTGTTCATTTGGCCAGACCTGCGTACCTTCGAGATCGCCGTAATCCACGCTTTGAACGCTAAAGCTGAATACGCCATATTCACCGTTGGCAGGAGCGTAGCTTAATGCAAGTGAGGCATGACGAATATCGGCGATAAAATTAAAATAGTTTACTGCGACACCGAATTGTTCATTCATATTGGCCAGACCTGCAGGATTATAAAAGATAGCATTGGGTGTTCCTTCAACCGTAGTGAAGGCACTTCCCATTGCTGCCGCCCTGGCATCTTGCGACACGCTTAAAAATTGAAATCCGCTCTGAGCCAGTTTTGCCTGCGCCCATAAACTGCTGGTGCCGAATAAAATAAACATCAAAATTAAATAACGGGTAACCATTTTTGAATACATTTACTATCCCTCCAACACATTGAATATAGGGATTACGACCTTTTGTTTTTTAATTATTGTACCGCAACCTTAAAAATCGAACTCTTGGTTTGTTCCGCTTTTATAAGCTGAAACAAAACATTGCCTGCTGACACCCTATAGGATTCTCTCATCTTTATGACGGGTTGCTCAACATCGGCATCATCTGCCTGAGTGCAGCCTGAGATGGTTTCCTGCGGCATTTCGTTACTGCTCAAGGGATATGCCTTTCCCGCGCTATCATAAAGATTCATCTTTACAATGTCGGTAGCAAATACAAGAAGGCTGGACGAGCTTGCCTTGATGACCACGTAGCTGGTATCATCGCCGGAACCCAAAGTTAACTCATAGGCCATTTCATTACCCTGCTCAATAAATACGCTGTCTGCCAGCAAGGTGTCTATTAACGAATCGGCAAATAAGCTCAGATTGGCGTCTTTCCACTTTGCGTTATAGTCGCTGGAAATCATAGAATTTACCGAAACGAAGACACTGTCTGAAAATTGCTCACAGACGGTTTTATCCACGCCGCCTATTTCTGTTACATCACTCGTGTAAAGATCACAACCCGCTGCAATAACGAGAATGAACAGCGCGAATAAGCTCAATAAACTTTTTTTCGTGATCTCAGGTAACATGTATCTCTCCATTCAATTGGTTATTTTGTTTAAATCACCTTATTTATCGAACTACCGCCAGCTTTTTAAATACGGAATCGCCTTTTTTGAAAATGACTTCTCCTGTATTTTCATCGATGTAGTCCCGGGTAACTTCGAAATATACAATATAAATTCCGCTCACGATCACCTGGCGTGCTTCCGTAACCGAATTCCACGATTCGTCTCCGCTGCCGTCTTCGTGCTGAATAGTTTTGATCAGGTCGCCCCGTTCCGTGTAAATTTTTATCTCACAGAAAGGCGGTAAGTTAACAAACAGAATTCTATCCGGAGCGCTTATTCCAAACTGCCAATCGCGTGCACGTACATTGTAAGGATTGGGAACAATGCGAATTTCATCCAGTTTTCTTCCGGGCGGTCTTTGCAGAAAGGCCGGTTCGTTGGTCATGGTGTAAAACTTTCCGCTTTCCAGTGTACCCAGAGGAGTCGTTCCATCGTCATAAGCGACTACGTAATAGTAATAGTTAAAACCGCGCTGGGCAGACTTATCTTCGTATTCATAAACCACCTGAGGATTCTCCGTACCGGGACCGCATTCGAATATCATTTGATATGTAGTATCCGGCTGATGAATGGCGCGATACACCCGGTATCCGTTAAATTTATTGCCGTGGTCACCAACCCAGCCGTCGGAGTTGTCCGCCCATTTGAGAAAAATACGATCCCCGCCCGAGTTCACTTCAAACTGTTCCGGGGGCGGTGGGGGCGACGGAATATCTAAATTAGATTTCCAGTTTGCCACGGCGTTTTCAAATGTTTTTATGAGCGAATCTCTTCCCGTCATCACCCAGGCATTTTTATATTCATTACGATCGTTGGTTGTGCCTCCCTGAGGCAGAGGAAAATTGCCTGCATTTTCCAACCACCGTGCCCCTATATCGTAGCAGGATTGACGATCCAACCCGGAAACGCCTTCGGCCAGAACAATATGTATGCTGTCGCCCGGATTCAATGTATAGGGACCGAAACCATGCGCCGTGGAATAACCGCCCGGCGTACCTCCGTACAAATCCGCTGCGCCGTCGCCAACCCGTGCTGCATGAGAGAGCGCCGGCCGACCAGCGGACATAACTTCCTGATATTCCGTAGCCATGGCCGAGGCATTGTATTGGCTGTTGTTGTACGTCCAGGGATCGTCCGAACCCACTTCCTGGGTGGTAAAGGGCTGTGCCGGATCATCCGTAGCATCATTGGGGCTCTTATCCGCATGAATCGTAACCACTCCTACAAATTGTGCGGCGCCCAATCGGCCGTCACCAAGATAATTCGGGCCACCGATATTATCTCCCGGGCCTGACCATTTGGAATGTTTACCATGCCAGGATATGAGTGCCCGGAACGGCTCTCCTGTTTCCGGATGAGTGTAAATAACATCGTTCATCGTGTTATGGCCCCAGGATGTTGACTGCGGTAACCAATTGTAACCGTATGGGCCGCCCTCGCGCGACGGTGCATAACGATATTGAAAATGAATTATTAAATCTTCCAATGTTTGAGGATAGGAGGTTCCCTTCGAGTCGATTATTCCCGTATTTTTGAATACATAATCATAAATAAAATAATTGCTGTTTTGTGATGTACTGAATGCGTAGATAGTACGGTACATGGTCAGCCCTAACGAAGTGCGCACTACATTAACCAACACTCGCTCGGCCGGAAGATTATCATCCAATTCGTTTACTACTTCCATAAAATCCAGTTTGGAAGCAGGCAAGCCGTCCACATACACCCTGGGATGATCAAACCGTCCTTTTAAGATGAATTTTTCCGTCATAAACTCGTTGCTTTCATCCAAAACCCGAGGTCCCACATGGACAACTTTATAATTATAAACTTTACCGGCAACAGGATCGTCAAAATTTTTACAACCAATCCACAGGGCTTTTGCCGCCTCACTATCCTGATAGCGGAACTGAGCGGGCCAGCGCAATCCATCCTGTTGATCCGAAACCTGATATGTCCTTCCCACTTCTATTTCACACCCGGCACTATGATACCAACTATGCAGATCACCAATAGCCATCCATTGCGTTTCGCCGGCAAAAAGCAAACGCATCATACCAAACAGAAGCATGACTACAAACCATACTCTCCTGGTTATCTTTGTTTTAACTATCATATCTTGCCCTTATATTTTATTTACTTTTATATCACTACCCAGATCAACCGATCTGCAATATTTAGAACCGATATGTAAGCGTTAAGCCGAAGAAAACATTTCTCGGATTCAAAAACGTAAAATAGGTCTGATTCGGCATATCGATGTAAGCTTTTGTTTCCAATATGTTATTTATCCGATCCGACGGCACTTCACTCCAGCTCCCGTTCGCATATTGCATATATTTTTGTGTACTGGCATCGTAATAAACGGCGCGTTCATTGGGAGTACTTATATTGGATATATTAGAAGTCCATTCCATGGGTACATATTCTACGCCTTCGTCCCGATAGTCGCCCGGTTGATCATCTCCGGGTATATTACCGTAGCCAAGTTCGTCGGCGATATCTGCAGGCAGATGCAATGATTTCATGTAGTAATTATAGTCGAAACTATCATAAAAAGATACGCCGGAAAATTGTTTGAGATTAAATAAATTATTGAGCTCAGCAAAAAATTTCACATCAAAGTCATTGAATCGAAAGACCTTGGAAATTCTTAAATCAACGTTGTAATAGTCCTTCCACTGAACATTGTACTGAATGCCGGTAACATTATTGGGATTCCACGTAAACCAGGATCCCGCCGCCCAATTGGATATAAAATTGAAATGCCAGTCGCCAAGAACAAACTGATCTCCCAATTGGGGGCCAAATGAAAACGGTGTGTGTACATCGATATATGATTTAACACGGGGCCTCGGCCTGGGCTTGGATTGTACCGGATTGCGGCGCTCGTATTCGCGCTGGTCTGCAGGATTTTCGTAAACGCGTGCCGTACCAAAATAGCCGGAAGTACCAACACGGTATTCGAAGTTTATATTTCCCGTAACCCAGTCACCCGTGCGTTTGGTCAGGTCAATTTCAAAACCACGGATATCTTCGTAACTCTGGTTGGTTATTTTACGGTAATTTACTTTACCGTCAAAGCTGATGTAACGTACCCAGAATTCCTGATCGCTGATATCTTTATAATAGGCCGCCACACGCAAAAGGAGCATATTAAACAAAGCATGATCATAGCCGAGCTCATAGGAAACCGTTCTGGCCAGAGGAATGGTCGGGTCACCCACAAAATCCATTTTATCACGGATATCCCTTTGCACACGATACAATCGTTCCGAGGCCGGCATTTGCCTGTAGTGACCGTAGTTGAAAAACAGCTTGGCATTTTCACCTATAGGATGCGATATAGATAAGCGGGGACTTAAGGTTATGCGCGTTTCCGGCGGTTTGGTTTTATATTTTTCTTCGTCTTTTGTCGGATCAAAGTTTCCTGAGTAAAAGTTACGATCAAAGGGACTAGCGTTGTACCAATTATCATTGGAATTGTAGTAATCCACAATTAAACCGGCATTGGCGACAAATCCTTCAAATTCCAGCTTATCCTGAATGTAAAAGACACCGCGCAGAGGATTTTGTTTAATGCGTGTACGCGTGTTGCCTTCCGGCAGAAAATGATTGACCATGCCAAAATTCATATCATAGCGTTCGAGTATGAGTTCGACGCCCGATTTAACTTCATTGTGGCGGTCTATTTGGCTGGTAATATCAAAACGGGCATTAATCGTAGAAATACGGCTGGTATCGCGGCCAACACTTACGGCACCGCCCATACCCAAACGGCCTTCAACTGAAAATACGGCATCGCGTTCATATCCTTCGGGGGCTTCATCTACAAAATATCCGGGGAATATTTCATATCTTTTCGTTCTGTCTCTTTCGCGAACATACCCCGTAAGATAGTATTTACCCACTTCCGAAAGACGCAACTCCCAAAACGTACTGGCACTCAGGGCATTGGTTAGCTTCAACGAAAGCGCATTTGAATAGCGTCTTCCCCTGGACCAGTAAATGTTGGTATAAATGCGCCAGGGCGCTGTAAAACCGACTCTTTCAACGGCATTGGCTATCCCCCAGGAACTGCTGAACAAACCGGTTCCTCCGGATCTGGATATGGCCGTACCTTCCGTTTCATTATACAGCCCCATTATCGAGAGTTTCATTGATGGCGTAATATTGGAAGTTAAACGCAGCATAAAACTTTCCGTTGTGAGCGCATCGGTCGTTAAATTGAACAGGTACATATCCCTTTCCCGCTTATAGGAAGCAAAAAAGCGCAAACCTCCCAGAGCCTTGGATACAAACGGAACAGGGCCGCCAAATCCGGCGTCTATGTTATAATCCGGCTTATCAATATCGCCTTTTTTTCTGTGTTGCCACATAAATAAGCGTTGTGCCGCTTCCGGCGTTAAATCGTTAGTCGGATCATCGTCTTCCAGAGTGCGCTGGGCCACGGCATTCCATCCGTCAAAATCGGGATATTGCCGTCGTGTATATTCATCCCAGGCCCCATTTTTAGTGCCTGTCCAGGCCACGGCATCATCCATATACGGACGCATCCAAAAGGATTGGGGATCAAAAGGTGAAATACCAAAATGTTTTGGAGCCGGCGCCCTGTAGCGCATTGTGATTATGCCGGAATATTTATCCAACGAACCTTCTTTTGAGACTACATTGATAACACCGGAACGGACGTTGTTATATTCTGCACTGAAACCACCGGACTGAACATTGACTTCTTCCAGAGCACTTAAAGGAATGGCCGTAATAGGTTCATTGGCACGCGTATCTCTTAAGCTGATACCGTCTACAACAAAAAGGGCTTCATTGGATCCACCACCCCGGATTTCCAAACCGGAGGTAACCCCGGCCTGCAAACCGACCGCCTGCTCGATTGTTGTAACCGGTAAGGCTTGTATTTCATCCGATGTCATATTCTTTTGACTAGCCGCCACGTCTTTTTGCACTACGGGTTTTTCGGCTACTACTACAACCGCTTCCGTAGTCATTACTTCCGGTCTTAACTTTATATTAACCGGTGTTGTCAAATCAGCCTGTACCTGTACATCGGTTATTGTCATTTCCGAATAGCCGACATAGGCTACTTTCAAAGTATATACGCCGGGTTTTACATTTATGATAAAGAAATACCCATCCACATCGGTAGCCGCACCCATGGTAGTGCCCTCAATAAAAACATTTACACCGGGCAACGGATCGCCGCTTTCGGCATCAACAACTCTTCCTGATATCTTTCCTGTGGTACCGGCAAATAGATTTGATAAGAAAAAAATGATAAGGATAATGATAAATAAGGTATTACCACGCGCAAATCTCATAAGATGGCGCCTCCCTATTATTTAAGAAGTAGTAAATATGCTTTAATGATTAGGCAATGCGAAGTTCGTGCGCTAACTGAACAAACCCCGCTAAAAAACAACCTGAATGGCTTTCAGGCTCTTTTAGGTTGCTAAATATTAAAGAATTATTATACCATTATCAATAAAATTTTAAAAAATTTCTCGCTTTTTTCAAAGTTTTATTTACTTTTTGCCAGTCCCTACCATCCAAATTGGTAGCTACTTCCTGAGTGTCTATTCAGTGAAGGTCTTTTTTTGTTTTAACTCTTTCCTTTTTTTAAATTAATAAAAATGCAAACCGTGTTAAGTGGTTTTAACAGCATCATACGGTTGCCTCTCATTTTTAATCTTATCAAAATAAAGCTATGGCAGATTTAAATCCGAAAATACAACCCATCATAAAGGAAATTTTACAAATCCGCAGAGAGCTTCACAAAAGCCCGGAGCTTGCCTATAAAGAGCACAAAACAACCCGGCTGATTAAGAACACATTGAATGGCTGGGGTATTGAATTTTATCCGTTTGAACATCTGGAAACCGGCGGCTATTGTATGGTTGGTGACGGGAAACCCTTTGTCGCCTTTCGGGCCGATATTGATGGTTTACCCGTTACCGAGGATGCTTCCCATACCATCCGGTCGCTAAACGAAGGCTTTATGCATGCTTGCGGCCATGACTACCATACGGCATTGGCTTTGGGACTGATTAAATATCTCCACAATAATTCTGACCGGTTGAATAATACCGTTGTATTTCTGTTCCAACCCGCAGAGGAAGCGGCACCGGGCGGTGCGGAACAGGTTATAAAAGAATCCGTTTGGAAAAAAGTACGGAAGATCGTTGGTGTTCATGTTGCGCCGGACATCTCTGTCGGAAAATTTGTTTTAGTCAATGGAGCCGTACAGGCTTCATCCACATCTCTTTTTATTGAAATAAACGCTCCGGGCGGACATACTTCAAAACCTCATGAAACAGTTGATACCATTGCTGTAAGCAGCCAATACATTGTTCAATTGCAAAAATATATTCGCCATAAAAACGACCCACAGGAAACCGTTGTTCTTGTTTTTGGATCCATACAGGGAGGCGGTACCCATAATATTATTCCTCAAAAAGTTACCTTGCGTGGCACACTGCGTACGCTGAATAATAACATTTTAGAGAATACGTTAGAATATATCCGGGAATTCTCCAATCGTTTCTCCAGTCTTTACGAAGCCGATATCCGGGTGTCTTTTCCAACAAACTGTCCGGCAACGATAAATGACAGTATACTTCTTAAAATTTTTTCCGAGTATATGAAAAAAACAGGTAAAGGCGGAGACCTGATATTACGAACCAAATCATCGCTTGGCGCAGATGATTTTGCCTTTTATAGCAAAGAGGTGCCCGGTCTTTATATATTATTAGGAGCCGCCGGGAGGGGCAGCCTGCATAGTGGTAATTTGGAACTTAATGAAAAAGTTCTGCATTATGCTTTAGAACCACTGGCTGAATTCCTGATGGCTCTGCAATAAATCTTTAGGCAAAACGATGTCAAATGTTGTTATTACAGATTCCGGTCTTGGCGGCCTGAGCGTTGTCGCTCCTTTGGTAGAGAAAATCGGAAATTCTTCTCTTCATCCTCATAAAATTATATTTGTTAACGCTCTTCCCGACACGCATCATGGATACAATACAATGCCCGACACAGAGACTAAGATTAACATGTTCAATCGCGTTTTGTATGGAATAGAAAAACAGTTTAAACCGGATATGATCGCAATCGCCTGTAACACGCTTTCGGCCATAGCCGATCGTACTTCTTTTGCCAGGAGCCATGACCGTAAGCTCATGAATATTATTGACCTGGCCATCCGGTATGGCCGGCAGAGAGTTTTCGATTTGACGGGGATACATAACAAATATGTTGTTTTTGCCACGGAAACCACCATTGACAACCATAGTTATGAGCAGCGCTTAAAAACCATTGGTGTTGCCTCTTCGGATATTATTTCGGTTCCCTGTCCGGGCCTGGCTTCACAAATTGAATTGAACTATCGAAGTACGGATACGGACAGCCTTGTTAAGAAGTGCGTAAGTAAAGCCTCTCAAAATTTACATTCTGTTAAAAAGCCTGTTTATGTCATTTTGGGCTGCACCCATTACGGCTATGTAGCCGATCTGTTTACCGCTGAGTTTAATCGATTGGGCATAAATAATACAATTTTTGTAAATCCGAATCACTACATGGTCGAAGAAATATGCCAGCGGTTATCCATCAATCCTGCAAAACAAACAGAACAGAGAAAAGGGCTTGTATCTGTACACATATATTCCCGGTGTAAAATACTCCCCGAAGAAATTACATCCGTTTCAAAACTGATTGAACCTATTTCTAAACAGACCGCAGATGCGCTACGTAACTACGAATTACGTCCCAATTTATTCTAAATAAAAAGGGGTATCCGAACAGATACCCCTTTTTCGATTTTATACTTCCAATGTAGCGCTTATTTAAAACAAGAAGCTCAGCGAAACCCTTTGAACGTTACCCAGTCGGCCAAAATCCACATAAGCATAATCTACATTAAGCCCCAAACCATCCGAGGATGTGTATTTCAATCCGCCGCCAGCTGAGAAACCGACTTCGCGGTCGTTAATGCCAATTCCTTTAAATCCGCCTCTTAAGAAGACCATATTTCTGAAGGCATACTCGAAACCGGCATTCAGATGTTCCTTGTAATCATTGGGAGAAATACCATCCATTGACACAGTCAAACGATGAAAATCCGTATTAAAAGCATCGTAGGCTAAACCTACCCTGAAAATGATAGGAATATCATAATCTTCCGTATTCAATCGGCTGATGATATTTTCATTATTACCATCGAGGTTGGGATCAATATCTATAAAACGCAGCAAATCTTTTCCATCCATGCGCATTTTACCGCCATAATTGGAGATGGCCATCCCTAGCCGCAATCCGTCTAAGGATGTATTGTAAACAATGCCTAAATCTACCGCAAAGGTGGAAGCAGACTCATGCCAGATAAATTCCTTTATATATTTTCCTGTGATGCCGAAAGAAAAACGGCTGGTTATCATTTTAGCGTAGCTCAAACCCAATGCAAAACTGGATGCACTAAATAACTCCCCTGTGCCTTCCGGATTGTATTCCGTCCGGACTTCCATTTCACCCATGGTAAGTCCCTGATAAAACAAACCGAATGTACCCATCTGACCAATAGGCATAACGATAGTGGCAAAATCATAGGTCATTCCCGCAATCCAGTTGGTTCGTACCAGCATAACTTCATTATTTTGCATTGCAGCCATACCAGCCGGATTCCAGAATATGGCGGATGCATCATTGGCAACAGCCACATAACTTTCACCCATAGCCGATGCTCTGGCGCCCACTCCGATCTTTAAAAATTGAGCGGCAGTTGTCCCCACTTTTGATATTTCACCGGCTACAGACATGTATGCTGGTATGAGCATCATAATCAGAATATAACGTATAGTTCTCATGTCTTTGCTCCAATTATTTAATAATTGCAAACTTGCCTACTTTTTCTCCGTACTCACCGGCGTCGATATGATATACATAAACGCCATACGAGACTTCCAATCCTTCTTCCGTCAACAGATCCCATGGTTCTGTTCCGTTGAGAAAGGTATCTTCATGTTCCAATGTGCGTATCAGTTCACCATTGGTCGTGTAAATACGAATGGTGCACTTAGGCGGAATATTCATGAAAAATATTCTTCTTTCTCCACGGCCCACACTGAATACGGAAGGAGGCGGAACTTCGTAACTGGAAGAGACAACGTACGGGTTCGGGACAACCATAACTTTTTCCATAAATTCATTTTTAGCTTTTTCAACCTCTACCTGATGTGGCTGCGTATTAATTAAATACTGGTCGGTCGTTTCCAGCGGTTTGGCTATGTTTATCCGAATAATATCTCCCGGTTGCGGCAGGATGGTATCTCCGCTTAAGGGAGCAAAAAACTCTGTTTGCCAGGTACCTTTAGGTGAGTTGTTTACGTAAGTAATCGGCACTATCCGATCCCGCAAATCCACCGTATCATTATTCGTTTTATCAAAAAAGATGAAATCCATCTTTTCGTTTTCGTTGATGTTCCAAACTTCGAAATTAACCGGTTTTGGATTCACCAATACAGAAGTATCTACGATTGTATCATAAAACCGAATTTCCAGATCGCGAGGGATGCGCACGCCACCGGAAGGATATAAGCTTACAACCGGATTTAAGGTACTCTGGCTTTCCGCAGACCAACCGGTAATCGAATCTATGATGGTAATTGTCGGTTCATCGAATATGGAAAGTTGTAATCCGTCGAAGATAACCGGGAAGCCTTCCAATTCATCATATTGTTTTACAACCGTATCCTGATTTGCCGTATTTATGATGTTGGCCACCAATTTGCCCGGCGCTTCTTCCTCAAAAGAAATCGTGTATTTCTCACCGGAAATTTTCCTCGGATCAAGAACCTGAGCTGTAATCCGTCCTGTGGATAAACCTTCCGAATGTTCGATGGCTACTTTGGCATTTTCGTATCCGGACACCCGTGGCGTCGGCATAACACTTACCATATTCCGTCCTTCAAATATACCGGATTCCACAGGCTGAACCTGTTTAGAAACATATCCGGAATCATAGGCGGTTACAGCATAATAATAAGTAACACCATTTATCACGTTTTCATCAACAAAGGTATGGACCAGGCCGGTATTTTTCCCCAGATAAAACTTAACGCCATCTTTATCTATTGGGAACAACCCTTCAACATCATTATCCAGATCATATTGAGCAAGGGGTTTAAAACCTATCTCCCGACCATAGGCATTTGTAATAACCGGGCCCCAGGTTTGTCCTTTATCAGTACTTTTATATATTTTATACCCTTCAAAATCTTTTGCGCCAAAAAAATCATCATAAGATTCTTCGGAACTGGTATCCCAGTATAAGGTTACTTTACCGTCACCCGGTACAGCGGTAACATTCGGGGGGTCAGGAGATTTGGTGAATTTATAATTAAGGTTGTAAATTTCCTGTGCAACCAGGGCATTGGCGCGTAAATCTTCAAAACCTTTCCCCATGACGATAGCAATGGAAAAGCGTTGGGTCTCTCCCGGATCCATGGAAAAATAGCCCGAGCCAAACAAGAAAACATTATCACTTTCCTGTGCTATATCCGAAAACTCACCGGGCGTCAGCTTCTGCCACATCACATCATCCAAACTGGGTGAACCGCCTGTGGAAGCATAGAGTGGGGCGGACATACTGGTAAGGCCCAGTTCATTGCCCAGGCTGTCTTTGGGGCTTTCCAAAAATTTGAAACCCAGCCAGCCAAGGTCTTCCCAGGGAATACCATAATCATTCCCCGAACCCTCTTTGTCCCAGCAGTATACCATGTTCAAATCACGGTCAAATCCTGCATAATCATCGGCAAAATCGCCGGGGCCGCCGATATGCGGATCGCCGAACATACCGGCAACTACTTTATCCAGTCGTTTATCACTTACATTTTTGATTTCGATGATGTAAAAGATAACGTCCTCGGCGGGAGTTGCGGCAAACTGCATCAGACGGCAGCGCAGCTCCAGCCCTAAACCACGGCGGGATGAATCTTCAATAAAGGGATAGTATTCAAATTCGTCGTTGTCCCGATCATCCATAATCCAATAGGCTTCCAGATCACCCGAAACCTGTCCGAGAGTATCCACACCGGGCCATAAAAAACGATCCTTATCGGAGGTGGCATTGGGGTTATAAAATGGATTTTCAGGTATTTGGTTTTGCGGCCAGGTATCCGCGTCATCGCTCATAGCCGGCGTACTGGCGTTTGAATTAAGCGAATAAGGCAGCGGTTGCCAGCCCCAAACCTTGCCTGCGGGTGAGCGGTCACCGCCGTCAATCAGCGCTTCGGAAAAAATCGCGATTGTATCGCCGCGAACATCCACCACCTGCGCTCCGATGATCGGCCCGAATTCGTAAGCGTAACCATGCGTGCTTTCCTTTGGCCATTCAATGGAAGGTTCGGTATTGGGCCGTCCAACTGAACCGTAATTGTAAAACACGGTACGTATTTTATTACCGTCCATCACACCTTCGCGCCGATCGGAAGGACCGCTTGGTTTTAGTAGTTGCATTTTGTGGTTCCATTGTTCCCACTGTTCAAATTCTTCTTGCGTCCAGTACTTCATGGGCTTGTCGTTCTTTAAAGGCTGCTGAGCCAGCAGCATTGTAAAAAAACCCATTAAAAGAATTATAGCGAAAGTACTGAATACTCGTTTAAGTATGCTACACAGTATTTTCATGTATCCTCCAAAAAAGCAAAATCATATTTAAAACGTAAATTCAACACCCATAAAAACCTGACGGGGTGTATAAAACCAATGTGGTCTTCTCTGCCAATCCGGATCAAATTCGCCCCCATACAAACCAAGACCGTAGGTGGCTCTACCGGTTGCATCCCATACATAATTTTCATTCAAGCGGTCAAACAGGTTGTATATTTTGGCAAAGACAGAAAACCGGTAGACGGAATTTCCCGCTTCGATTTTAAAGGTCTTTCGCATATTTAAGTCGAACTTGATTATAGGAATTTTGTTAGCGCTGTTTTCTTCTGCTATTTTCACAATTTCATTGGCCCCTTGCGGTGTGTATGGATAGCCCGATTCTATACGTCCAATCATGCTGATCATCCAATTATCGGGTTGGGCAACCATAGCATTTATCCGAAGGGCGTGGGTTTGATCCCAATCAAGCGGAACGATTTTTTTCAGGTTTTCCTGCCCCAGCCTGTAATTACGCCGGGTTTCCGCAGGATTGGATTCATTGCCTTCGGCAATCTGGAATGTGTAATCCAGTGTTGCCGAAAAATAGGAGGAAAATCTTTTGACCAGGCTAAAATTAAATCCTCTCACCCGGCCGTAGTCTCTGTTTACGAAAATGGCATAGGCATCCGTATTGGCGGTTACGACAATGTCCTGACCGATAATATTGCGCATATCGCGTTGATACAGTTTTAGGTAGGCCACAACATCTTCCATAACCTGTTGCTCTATACCAACTTCGTAACTGATGGTTTTTTGCGGCTTTAAACCAGGATTACCCATATCTGTTTGAATAAGGCCGGGTTTAACTTTGTTATTATAATCGGTATATAAAAAATTATAGGGGGGCAACTGAAAAAAGTGACCATAGGAAAAATAGAGTTTACCTTCCTCTGAGATCGGAAAGGCAAAGGCAATACGCGGACTTAATTGGATCGTCGGATCTACTTCTTTATACCAATAAGTCATCCTCTCTTCAAGTGTAACATCAGGCTCACCGGGGTCCTGAATACCGTTGCCGTTATAATCCTTAAATTTATTTTCGTTTTTGATCGGATTTGTAATGTCCGGATCTGTGGGGTCGGTAAGTACGCGGCCGTTGGGATCAAAATAATCCATACGTAAACCGACATTCAAAATCATGTCTTCCAGTTCAATTTTATCCTGTACAAAAAAGGATAGTTCAAGCGGGCGTCTTTCCCATTTATCATTTGTCCAGCCTGCCAACTCGATTATATCACCGGGGATGCCGTTTCCGTTATCGTCTTTTGCAGGCGACCATTTGCCATCCCGGTTAATATCGGTAAATGGTTCTCCCGGATCCCATATTCCATTCCTGTTTAAATCTTCAAACGGTTCATCCCTTCGATCCGGATCTACATAGTACGAATGATTGAAGAGTTTCAGACTTTTAACCTCTAAACCCGATTTCACTTCATGATTTTTGAATAATTGCGCCGTTACGTCGAATTTAGCCGTAAGTTGATCCTGGTTACGAAACTGACGAAAATTATCCGTACCACCGGGATAGAAATATTGGCCTGTACTGTAGCCGCTCCACACATACTTGGTGGAGAAGGGGTCTTCATCCAGATAGCGTTTATATTTTGTTTGGAGATAACCCAACACCAGAGAATAAAAAGCGTTCGAGCTGAATTGATGGGTTATTTTTCCGATAAGCTGGGTTGCATTATTATAGCGCCATGGGAGACCGTCCGGAACTTTACTGCGCGTATGGTTATATACCCGATATTTACTATTTTCGTGTATTCCCGTTATGTACAGATTAATGGTATTTGTTAAATTGACTTTAATTTTTCCTTGTAAATTTAAGCGTTGCTCGGGATTTAACGATACGAAAGCACCGTCTCCTGTCCGCACGGTATCTTCTATATCTCGCGTTCCGTGGATGCGCTGTCCGTACAGATAGCCGTCATCGTTCATGTACCTGCCGGAAATATTAAAGGTCATATTGTCTTTCAAAATCGGTCCGGAAAGACCGGCTTCCACTTTATATGTATTCAGGGGGTTAAAATTGTTTATCTCTGATAAAAAATACTTGCTGTTATCCGGGTTGGTTAAAATATCGCCTGTTTGTACAAGCAGATTACCACTAAATTTGGCTGAGCCCTCTTTGGTAACGATGTTTACAACACCCGACATGGCCTGTCCGTATTCGGCATTGAAAGCACCGGTAATCAGGGACAATTCTTCGATGGCGTTTGTAGAAACATCTATACTCAAGCCTCCGCTGATAGCATCCGTAACGGTAACACCATCTACAATATAGGCTACTTCTTCGGCACGTCCACCTCTAAAATGCAACGAGCCGTCGGGCCCAACATTTACACCGGCCTTAGTTTGAGCAATATCCTGGAAAGTTTCTACAGGCGCTACTTCTATTTCTTCGGCGCTTACAACGGCCGCTGTTGCGGTAGCGTCTTTTTGAATCATAGGACGTTTGGCTACTACAACAACCGTTTCCCCTTCAAAGCTGGCCGTTTTCATTTCAAAATCAACACGGGTGGTTAACCCCACTTTTACCCGAATTCCTTTAACTTCCTGAGTCGTATAACCGATGTAAATGGCTTGCAATTCATACACACCGGGCGGAACATTTAAAATCACATAATAGCCATCCTCATCCGTTGCCGCACCCATTGCCGCATCTTTAATAACAATATTTGCGGCAATAAGCGGTTCCCCCGTTTCCTTATCAATTACTCTTCCCACAATTTTTCCCGTCGTTGCCGGAAAAACCGTATTAACCAGAAAAAATTGTAAAAAGAGGAAAGACAATACTACTTTCTTTAACATTTTGTCTACCTCCTAAGAATTTTAACTGCAGCGTACCGCTGCATTTAAAGCAGTATGTATTTCAGCTTACCTGTTCTGCCTTTAACAAGATCTCAGTGGTATCGAGTCTCTCAAACCTGGCACGACCAGACTTGCCAGAACCATAATCAGGGTATTTGCTACACAATTCCTTTTCAGACCACCTGCCTGTAGATAATCAGAAAGAATTTTTCCATTTTATGGTTATTCTATCTGACTCCATAAAAGCATCAAATACATCCGGTAATCCCTGGAATCGTTTTCTCGGATAAAAAAATTTATGAAATCTGTACTAAAATTTATATAAGCATAAAAAAAAGGGAGAATATATTCTCCCTTTTGTAAGAAAACGAATTCCCTTTATTTCATCAATGTCATCCGTTTATGCAATTTGTGATTTCCAACTTCCAGGGAATAGATATATACACCGCTCGATACTTTATTTCCGGCGTTATTTGTTCCATCCCAGCTGATAGTATGCTTTCCAGCGGGAACGACACCATTAACCAGAGTTTTTACTTCTCTACCCAAAACATCATATATTTTCAGTGAGATATTTTCCGTGGTTGCCAATTCGTAAGCGATAGTCGTAGTCGGGTTGAAAGGATTGGGATAGTTCTGATGCAGTGTGTACGTTTTCAAAACCTGACGTCCCGGTTCTACAGCAATACCGGTCATCACACTGTCATTTTCCACCATTACAATCCAGCTCTGCAAGGAATCACCGTCTTCGTAGGCAATAAGTAATTCCGGCTTCCCGTTTTTGTTCATGTCTGTGTAAGAGGTGCCGCCTTGCTTGAGGGCGAAATTGTCGCCAGGAAAAGAAACAGAATAAACACGGGCGCCACCACCAGGTACCGTATCCTGATAAACTTTTTCATATGTGTAGCTATTCGAATCGGCGATATCACCCGTACCTTTATATTCTATGCGCCAAACGCTGCCGGCATAGTTACCACCCATAAAAATATCGAGGTTGCCGTCTTTGTCAAAATCACCGGCCGTTAAACCACGGCAGCCGCCAGGCTCAACCACCCGTACTTCTGCTTCATTAGTAGAGTCAATTGCGGAAACATCACTTATGCCACGTAATATCCTTAAAGCACCAGAGCTCCAATGTCCCCAAACCAATTCATTCATACCGTCTCCATCAATATCCGCCTGAACTGTACCTTGAATCGTCCAGGCACCAAGCGAGGGACTCTGCACATAATTTAACGTATATGTATCCGCTCCAGAAGCTTCATAAATTGTATGATTATCCGTAGAAAAATATGCTTCTAGATTACCATCATTATCCAAATCTGTGATATCAACAGCATAAACGCTGCCCCAGTCTCCGGTCGTATCAATCATTTCAGTTTTAAATTGAGTAAAATCACCGGCAAAGCCACCATCAATAGAGAAGATCATTAAAGCATCATTTGTTGAGGCTGTGCTGAATGCTCTAAATCCCACAGCAACTTCCTGAACACCGTCACCGTCAATATCACCTGCCGCCATCCCGGATGGACGGGTATTTGAACCCGGATCGGAATTTGCTGTCCAACTGGCTGTCGGTTCTGCCGGGCCGCCATCGGTAGAGAACTCAAAAATATAAATAACAGTGGGACTTACATCCGGCGCAGGCCAATTGGAACCACTGGGCATTCCAAGTACAATTTCCTGATTTCCGTCGCCATCCAGATCGGCTACTGCCATGGTGGGGAAGCTGGCGCCGCCCGTTTTCAAAGACGTATCCGCCCAGGACCACATTTTCTCAAAGGCGCTTCCGTTCCATTCATATACGTAAACCGAGTGACCATCACTCCAACCCGCACCGGAAGGACCGTTTGGATTTGAGTGGTCGGCCAAAAATATAAATTCAAGATTACCATCTTGATCCAGGTCATAACCCGCGTGAACTTCGTCTGCAACTATGGGCCAATGCGGGGCGCCATCAAATTCATTTAGTTCCAATATTTTAGTATATCCATCCGCGACAAAATCCTGAGCCAGCATTGGAACAGCCATAAAAACCAAAAATAACATGGCAGTTAAAATTGTAGCTGATTTCTTCATAAAACCCTCCTTAAATGGTTAATAAGTTCTTTAAGTTAACTAACAGACTATTACTAAATACTGTGACTCTTTTATATATTTTTTTAATTGGGATTTGGGACTTTATTGTAAAAATATGCATCAGAGCTTAAGAATATTTTAACTAAAAATCAAGTAGAATAAAGATGTTGTATATTATTTTTTGGTGTTTTTTCCGTAAAAAGGCCATTATAGCAAAATAGATACGTCTTATTTACTGGATTCTTATTTTTACCTTAATTATAGAAGAGTGATGCTTCATTTAAAAATCAAGAGGTGTTTGGCAACTTCACCAAGCATAAACGTATGATGCTGTTGAAGTAATATTTTATTTCCATAAAAAAAGGCGCTCTAACCGGAGCGCCTTTTTATTTTAATCTGAAATGAAACGGAATGGACATCCATACTTTTACATAGCGGTCCCGCTGACGACCGGGACGGAATTCAAACTGTTTTACGGCGTCTATAGCTGCTTCATCCAGCATGGGAATCGATTTTTGCACCTCCACCTTTTCCACTCTTCCGTTTATACCGATCAACACTTTGAGAACCACCATTCCTTCCAGTCCCATATTTCGGGCCATAACCGGATACTCCGGTGCCACTTTTTTAATGATTATCGGTTTTTGGGCAACTTTAATAAATTCCCATTCTTCAATCACATCATCGGCAGGCGGGGCGGCTTCTGCTAAACTTTTCAGGTCGATGTTATCCCAGGAGATGGACAGCTCTTCCACCAGGTCCATATTCTCTTCCGCTACCGGTATGGAAGGAATGGCCGGCCTGGGAGGGCGCTTGAGTTGTTTGGTAAGCGGTATATCCACAACCTCTATTTCCCACTTGTCGCTTTGGGCCGGCAGAGTATAAGCCACATCAAATTTTTGCCAGAATAGAAACACCGCGATCATGAGAAAAAGAGAGGCCAGAAAGGCAAGTTCTAACACTAACCCGTATTGTTTTTTTAATAAATCTCTTTCCACATAAAACACATCCGGGGTCTTCATATTCATACAACCTCCTGATATTGGTATAACATTCCGTGATCTATTCTATGCTTTTTCAAAAACTATGCCGATGATCGGAGATGGCCCTAACCGTTTATTTGTTAAATGGTTATGAATTTACCACGTTGGCTTGATCCGCCTTTTTTGTATTGCAAAATGCAATTCGGTAAAACGGATCGGAATAGCTATCTTCCAAAATATCAGCATGTTAGAGCTGGATTGCATATTGCACGATAGTAAGAGGATATTTGGCGGGGATGTGATGATAAAAAATATACTGTACTAAATACCGAAGCGTTTTCGTTTACGCCACAATGTAGCCTGATCAATAGCAAGAATTTCAGCCGCGTGGCGATAGTCGTCGGCAAACTGAAGTACTTTTTTAATATGTTGTTTTTCTACTTCTTCCAGAGTGGGAAGCGTCGTCGGACGCTGCAGTGAGGCTGCGATTTCTTCAGGCAGGTCTCGTAGGCGGATCAGTCCCTCATCCGCCAATACCAGAGTACGTTCGATTACATTACGTAATTCGCGCACGTTACCATTCCAGCGATAGGCGCGCAAGGCCTTCATGGCCTGGGGTTCGATTTCCGGCTTTTGTTCTCCCGCATAACGGTTTATAAAATGATGAATAAGCAGCGGAATGTCTTCCGGTCGTTCACGCAAGGGTAAAAGCTTAATGCGCACCGCATTCAAGCGGTAGAATAAATCTTCTCGAAAAGCGCCTTCCTTCAAAGCTTCTTCCAGATTTATATTGGTTGCGGCTATAATACGCACATCCACTTTTCTGGTCACATTGTCGCCTACCGCTTCAAATTCTTTATGCTGCAAAAAACGTAATAATTTGGCCTGCAATGCCGGACTCATTTCGGCAATTTCATCCAGAAAAACGGTACCGCCATGCGCCGTTTCGAATCTGCCCTTCCGGTCTTTAACAGCGCCGCTAAAGGCGCCTTTCACATGGCCGAAAAGTTCGCTTTCCAACAAGTTATCCGGGATAGCCGCACAGTTTATTTTAATAAAGGGATTATTGCTGCGGTCGCTTTCATCATGTATTAGCTGGGCAAACAGCTCCTTGCCTGTTCCGCTTTCGCCTTCCAGTAATATACTTAAGTCCGAATCGGCAACGCGTTTGGCCAAAGCAATTTGCTCCAGCATTTTAGGATTCTGGCTGATAATGGGACTGTCGGGAGATACATCGGCCAACTGTTTTTCTAACCGGCGCACTTCTTCTTTAAGGTGATGGTATTCCAGCACCTTTTTAGTGAATAGTTGCAGCTCCACGAAATCAAACGGTTTTTGCAAATAATCGTAAGCGCCTTTTTTGATGGCTTCCACAGCCGAATCGATAGTTCCATGGGCAGTAATCATCACGACAGTCGTTCGCGGGGAAACACGTTTTACGGTTTCCAAGACTTCCATCCCGTCAAGAGGGTTCATCTTCAAATCGATAAAGGCTAAGTCAAATTGCGTTTCGCTTAAGGCGGTGATGGCTTTGCGCGGATCGGTTATGCCAGTGATATTCTGTCCTAAATCCTGCAGGCATATACGCATGGTTTTGACAATGTTCGGTTCATCGTCGATGATAAGGATGTTAAAGGGCGATGTTTTCATTTTTCTTGTTCCCATTGGAATTTTTGTTGTTCTTATGCGCGCTGCCTAAAGGAAGGCTAAAACACAAACGGGCTCCCCGGTCGGCGTTATCCTCGGCCCAGATACGTCCTCCATGGCGGCGTATAATCTCCCTGGTAATAGATAATCCGAGTCCCACGCTATCCCCGCTTTTGTTCAACCGCACAAATTTGTCGAAAATAAGTTCCCTGGCCTGTGGCGGAATGCCCTTTCCCCTATCCGAAATAACCCACATCGACCGGGATGATTCCACCGATACCCGGATGGAAATTTGCTCTCCGTATGGGCTGTGTTCCAACGCATTCTTAAGTAAATTGGTTAATGCACGGTTTAGAAGGCGTTCGTCCCCGTAAAGCGGGGGAAGGTTTTTTTCAATCTTTGTTTGTATGGAAACATTTTTTTCTTCCGCCAAACGAAGTAAGGATTGCCAGGATCGCCGAATTAGAGCTGCTACATCAATTCTTTTATACTCCAAAGGGTAATGTCCGCTTTCCAGCTTAGCCAAATCCAGTAATTCTTTTACAAAAGTTTTTAAGCGAACAACGTCGTTGCGGGCATCGTTCAGCAACTCTTTCTGATTATTCGTTAGCGGGCCTTTTACTTCTTTTAAAAGAATATCCACCGCCATATTGAGCGATGTTATGGGAGTTTTAATCTCATGTGAAATGGTAGCAATAAATTCGGAACGTAAATCATCCAGTTCCTGATAGGTCGTCACATCCTGAAACAGAACGATCGTTCCCGCCTTTTCCCGAATTTGTGTGGCTAACGGAATACGTCGAACCGTATAAAACCGCGTATGGTTTCCTGTCTCAACCGGAATAAGCGGCAATCTTTCGCTGTCTATATTTTTCGCACTTTGCACCTCGCTCAGTAAAACGTTTCGCATCTCTACCGAAAGATTCATTTTTTGAATGGAGTGGTACAGGATCTCGTTTCTATCTTTTTGCAGAACTTGTTCGGCAACGGTATTCAGCAAAGTGATGTGATCTTCCTCATCCAATACCAGAATACCCACCGGAATATTGGAAACAATAGTCTCGGCTTTTTTCTTTTCCGCTAACAGTTTTTTTACATTCAGTTTTTCGTACTCGGCCAGGCGGGCAGTCATACGATTGAATTCATAGGCCAGCTCTTCCAATTCATCGTTTGTTTTAATTTCCAGCTTTTGATCCCAATTTCCCTGGCCGATTTTTTTTACTTTTTCTGTGGCGTCTTTCAAAGGACGGATAATGCGCTTTGTAAAATACCAACCGGCTGCCATACTGAACACAAGGGCCGCAATAACAAACAGAACGATAAACCCTGTGGCCTGAGACGAAAGTTTTTCGGCCCTGCGTTCCGTACGTTCTATGGCAATTTCATTTATTTCCTGCAATTCATGGCAAAGATTGCTGAGTTTCATTACCACAGGAACAATCTGCCGGCTATGGAAAGCCTTCCTCTCTTTATACCCAATACCGGCTTCCAGCCTATGTTGTAAAACATTCGATTTTTCTTGATAAACGGAATACAATTCGGCAATACTGTCCAGCAAAACAGGTTCTTCAGGTAAAGAGATGCTGTTCCGAGCCTGATTGTGCCAATATACAAACTCTTTTCCCGCTTTTTTAAAACGTCGTACGGAAGCCGTATCCAGGCCCTGTTCAACCATGTTAAACTGTTCGGATTCTTGCTGACGGATATTTGAAAGCATTTTTTCGGCGGCGGTAACGTTTTCGTACCGACCGCGCAAAAGCAGGTAGAGAGGATGGCTAAGCTGCCGGATATGGTATATGGAAAAAACGGCCACGGCAACAATGATTGCCGCAAAAAACAGATAACCGATTTCTATTTTAGTACTGAGCTTTGGCATCGTTTTTCGGTTTAACGCGGATTTCGCCCTGTAATTCGGGGAATTTACCCCGAACCGGAGCATAAAATTCCTGCATCCGTTTTATATCTTTTTCCAGATCGCCGCCGGGATACAGCAAGGGACCAAAACCGCCTGTTTTTCTGCTGTAATCGAGGAAAGCCATCGAGATCGGAACACCGGCACCTTTTGCAATACGGTAAAAACCCGTTTTCCAGTGATCCGTTTTTTTACGCGTGCCCTCCGGAGAAAGAGTGAGCACCAGTTCTTCGCTGGTCTTAAAAACATCAATCATTTGCTCTACAAAATCGCGCGGATCGCTGCGGTCAACCGGGATACCGCCCAGGGCGCGTATTAACCAACCCAACGGCGGTTTAAACAGGGTGTGTTTGCCCACCCAATTCAGCCGGACTCCCAAAGCCTTAAAAACCAGCAAGCCCAATAAAGTGTCCCAATTGGAAGTGTGCGGATACCCGATCATAACGTATTTGGGAACCTGGGGAATCTGTCCTTCGGCCTTCCAGCCTATTAAACGCAAAATAAACTTCGATACATATTGAATCGTTTGTCCCTGTTTTGTGGATTTTTTTATTTTATAACTCATACTGTCTGCTCGTATTGTTTTAATTCCAATTCTTTTCCGTCAAATTCCGCATAGGTAAATTTTTCGATCCAGTCGCCCAGATTAATATATATGCGGCCATCCTTTTTGTGCTTTAGGGGATTGTGCCGATGTCCCATCAGCACATAGTCCACCCCGCGCTCGAATTGTTTTTCGGCAAAAGCAATATAATCGGGCTCGTCGCGCATATCGATTTGATTGGTATATTTTCGGCTGGAACCGGATACAAAACGGGCAAAAGGAATACCCCAGTCCGGATGAATCCAGCGATAGAACCAGATGCTGACCGGGTTACGGAATATTTTTTTCATAAAACGGTAGCCCTTATCCCGTTTAGCCACACCGTCTCCGTGATATAAAAAAAATTTTTTTCCGGCCAGCTCAAATTCATATTCATCCGGCCAGGTTTGAATGCCGATATATTTTTTGAAAAATTCGCCCAGATAGAAATCGTGATTGCCGGCCAGATAATGCACTTCTACGCCCGCCTCGACCAACAAACGCAGTTGATGCAAATACGGAAAATGTTTTTTGGGTATGACCCATTTGTATTCATACCAAAAGTCAAACAGATCGCCCACAATAAACAAATGGGTTCCATTTAGAGCGACATTCTTTAGAAAAGAAAGTATTATTTCCTGTTTTTGTGCGGCGTTGTCCGGTTCCGGTTCTCCGATATGCAAATCCGATATAAAAAAAGCGTGTGTCATACCCATATCCTGCATTATCTCATTTTAATTAACTTAAGAAGTGCCGCTAAACAATGCAATGATGTTGCTTTGGTTTGCCCGTTTAATGTAATTTCTTTAATATCGTCTAAAATTTATTTAATAACATATACGGAGGTACTATGCCGTCAGCTCTCGTCTTATTGGCTCCCGGCTTTGAAGAAATCGAAGCCGTAACGGTTATCGACCTGCTGCGCCGGGCACAGATTGAGGTTACCGTGGCCGCATTAGAAGATCAAACAGTATGCGGTTCACACGATATTCGTATTGTTGCCGATACGCGAATAGACGGGCTTAACCCGGATCATTTTGATGTGCTGATCCTTCCCGGAGGGCAGCCGGGTTCAACGCATTTGAAAAACCACCCCACGGTGTTGGAGTGGGTGCGCAAACGCTTTTCTTCCGGGAAAAAAATTGCCGCCATCTGCGCTGCTCCCACCGTGTTGGAAGCAGCCGGCATAACAGACGGTTTAAAAATAACCAGTTATCCTTCAGAGTCCGCAGTGTTTTCCGCAAGTCAATATATCGAACAGGACGTCGTTGAAGACGGGCCGGTAATTACCAGCCGGGGGGTCGGAACAGCCATTGATTTTGCCCTGGGAATCATTACTCTTTTAAAAGACAGGAAAACGGCGGATCAAATTGCGGAAAGAATATTATATTCCACAAAAAATTCGTCATAATTGGCGGGGTTTAAGCGCGGTTATTTGTTGAATTAAAGCGCTGGCGCCAAACCGTGCCGGGTCCACTACGGGAACCTCAAATTCACTTTGAAGCAAACTCAGGGTATCTTTGGCTTCGTTATCTTCCAGTATGCGGGTATTTAGAGATATACCCAATACCGGCGCCGCCTGATCATCAGCTAAAAGCGTATCAAGGATTTCCCTCTGTTTGTTAATTTTTGCTGATATTTCCGAAAACACGGTTGTGTCTATTGAATGACAAAGTATGATACCATCCGGTTGTGCGCCGGTCAGAATAGAGACGGCAACGCCTTTTGTTACAAAATCGGTTAAAGATGCGTAACCTTCCACAAATACATACGCGGCATCACGCCCGGCATTATAAACTTTATCCGAAATAAAGGTACTCAGCTGGTCAGCCGAAAATGACTCGGCCACATAATCCTGTTTCTTAATCAGATTGCCCAAAATACTGGTTGCCACCCAATTTACCGGGAAGCTCTTCTTTTTGAAATTTCGAAACAACTCCATTGAGGTCACGATATCCCAACCGGAAAGAGCGGTGTCCAACGCTAAAATAGAAGTAAAATTACGACTCTTTTTCGTTCGCGGACGCAGATATGTTCCTTTCTGCTCGCGTAAATGGATTAGTTTAGTCTTGTACTTTTTAGACAGTAGAGAAAACTCCGCTTCCTCTCGCAAATTCTGATGCAACCCGCTAATCACATTCATTTTGCTTTGCAAAGCTCGGATAACGATCGGGTACCAATCGGTTTTTAGCAATCCGCCTGCCGGAATGAATCCGACCAGCAGGTAATTCGGTTTAAATTCCAGTAATTCATCCAAACCCGATGCGATTGGGATGTTATATTCCGCTCCCAATATTTCACCGAGGTTTTTGCCCCGATTATACGGATCGACTATTCCCACAATCTCGTCCGCTAAATAGCGCAATAAAACATCGGTGGTTTTGTGACTTTTTAAATCAATCCGTTCCGCCAGTAATACGATTCTTCTTTTCATTTCTTTTACTTCTTTTCTTCTTGTACATTATCCGCCTTTTGTAACGGGCTGCCAAGATAGATGAAAGGCTTTATTCGTTCCAGAGTTTT